>NZ_AUTL01000090.1:0-9764 GCF_000498015.1 Pseudoalteromonas sp. TAE79 | reverse complement strand
GGCTTCTGATTCGTGAGAGCGGCTAAATGGTAAAACAACTCCATATTGTGCGCCCAAACCTAAGCCTTGCATAATTTCGTTACGGTATTGAATATTACCCATTTCAAGTGCCGCGCTGCCCAGCTGCATACCGGTATCTAAAATAGAGCTTTGTGAAACACGCTCATTAGAATGCTCAGCTATTACGTGCCCTACTTCGTGACCTAGTACTGTTGCTAGTTGGTCTTGATTGGTGGCTATTTTTAATAAGCCCGTATGAACCCCAATGTAACCCCCAGGTAGTGCAAAAGCGTTAGCAGATTCATCTTCAAATACCACTACTTCCCAATTTTGCGACGCGTATTCTTTTGGTAATACAGCGACTACTTTTTCAGCAATGCAATTTACATATGCATTTGTTTTTGGATCTTTATTAATTGGTTGGCTTTTTTTCATATCTGCAAAGCTAGCTGTGCCCATTTCACTCATTTGTTGATCTGAGTAAAGCGCTATTTGAGTACGTCCTGTTGGTGACGTTTTACAACCGGCTAAAACGGCTGTCGCTAATACTGCAAGTACTAGTTTTTTCATGATAATTCTCTTAAGTAATGAATTTTTTATTGCTTGTAGAATAGCAAACACAGTACCAATTTAAAATATTTGCTTTATGTACCGTTATATTAAAAAAAAACAATATGACGATAAACTTAGCGGGCAAACTAAGTTTATTCAAATACAATGCCCTGTTACACTATAACCCTTGTTTTTAGTGATTGTTGAGTTTACATATGGACGCCTCAGCCTCGTCTTTTAATACCCGTATTTTATTGCCTTTATTGGCCAGTATAGTGGCGATTACGCCATTGGCGATAGATATGTACTTACCTGCCATGCTGGTAATTGCAAACGATTTACACACTAATATGCCCAATGTACAAATATCCTTGAGTATTTACTTAGCGGGTTATTCATTAGGGATGCTATTTTTTGGCCCCATTGCCGATCAAATTGGCCGCCGTAAGCTTGCACGTATCGGCTTAACCTTATTTGGTGCAAGCTCACTTGCACTGGCATTTACCACCGAAATCCATGCTTTTTGGACTCTTAGAGCAGTGCAAGCATCTACGGGAGCGGCAGCAACGGTTGTAGTACCGGGTATTATTCGCCATATTTATCAGCAAAATACAGCTAAGGGAATGTCGTATGTGTCGATGATTATGATGGTAGCACCGTTAGTTGCCCCTTCTGTTGGTTCGTTTATTTTAGGATTTTCTGTTTGGTCAACAATATTCTTGGTTCTTGCTGGTTATAGCTTTTTAATATTGGCGTTTGTGCAAGTGTATCTAATTGATATTCCTATTCACAAAAATGAAAAAAAGGGTCTCGCTCTGTTTTTCGACAGCTATAAAACAGTACTCAGTAATAAAGATGCACGTGCCGACATACTCAGTTCTATGTTTGTATCGTTTGGATTTTTTTGCTTTTTGACCTCAGTACCATTTATTTATTTAGATTTATATGAAGTGTCAGAACAGTTATTTGGTGTGTTATTTGCGTTTAATGTAATGGCGCTGATGTTTGGTAACTTTTTAAATACGCGAATTGTACCAAGGCTGGGCTCTCGGAAAATGCTCTATATTGGGCTTACATTTGGATTTGTATCGGGGCTGGCTTTGCTAACATTTAGCTTATTGCATTTATCACTTTATTATATTGTGGCTGCTATTGCGCCATTAATGATGAGCTTAGGCGTCACTGCAAGTAATGCTGACTCGCTAATATTAATGAAGTTTGAAAAAAACACAGGCACGGCAACGGCCGTAATTGGCACACTTCGTTTTGGCAGTGGCGCGTTAGTTGGCCCACTACTCGCTATTATGCATGCAAAAAGCGCAGTGCCATTTTCAAGTCTAATGTTTAGCGCTGTGTTGCTTACTATGCTCGTACAGTTAATTCACTATAAAAAAGACAAAAAAAATGCCTCAATATGAGGCATTTTTTAAAACTAATAATTCAATTAAGCATCAGCAGCTTTAGAAACCATAACCATTGCAGGGCGTAATAAACGACCATTTAATGTATAACCTTTTTGCATAACAGCAAGTACTGTATTAGGTGTTACATCGTTACTTGGTTGAATTGACATTGCTTGATGAAAATCTGGATTAAACTGCTCACCTTGTGGGTTTACAATTTCAACACCAAACTTTGCAACAGCATCGTTAAAGCTTTTAACTGTCATATCGATACCTTCAAGCAACGGCTTTAAAGTCTCATTTTCTTTATCAGAAAACTCAATAGCACGCTCAAGATTATCAATTACAGGTAGTAATTCGTTAGCAAATTTTTCTAGTGCAAACTTATGCGCTTTTTCTACATCTTGTGCTGCACGACGACGAATGTTGTCTACGTCTGCTGCAGCACGAACAACACCATCTTTTTGATCAGCAATAGTTTGTTTAGCAGCTTCAAGCTCTGCATATAGCATAGCTATTTTTGCTTCAGGGCTTTGCTCTTCTTCTGCATGTTGATCAGCGGCTTCTACTGCTGCTTCTACATCAGCCTGCATTTTAGAAATTTCTTCGTTTAATTCTACTTCTTGCTCAGGGTTTTGTGTCTGCTCAGACATAAAATACGTGCTCCAATTCTTTACAACTGCGGTAATTATGGGGATTGAATAAAAAGATTCAAGAGTTAGATGCCTCAATTAATTTAAATTCTCGAATTATTTCTTCGATTTGCGCTGATTTAGGGCAAATTATACAAAAGCGGCTTTGGTATTCTTGATTTTGAAAGTACGGCACGCTTATTACGATCAATTCATCACACTCAGTAAAAGGCAATTTTTCGCTATTAAGTACCGATACACCGTTTTTAAAAGCGAGTTTATCTTCTACATAATTTAAAAACGAAACACCAATATTTAAACTTTGCTCACAATCGATTTGTTTATAGAGGTAATTTTCGCCAACTACAATACTATTATCTGAGCCTAATTTTTGACTTAGTTGTCGCGTCCATTGATTAAGCGAATCATGACAATTTCGAGGCGCTGTATTTGCCATCGCCTGCATACGATACAAACCCTCCATAAGAGTTTGTTGGCTAAATACGGTGTTCAACCATGTTGCAAACTGATAACGAACAGAATCTGACGAATCATGAGGTTTATCAATACAAATGTTGTGGCTCTGCCCAGCCCTGTCTATTAATAGAATAAGCCAGTCGGTAGAATCAAAATCAAGCACTTCTACTCTAAACACTTGCTGCGAGCTGACTTGTGGTAAACCAACACAACAACATATTTGGTATTTTTGGCTCAAACCATGTGCTAGTTCAACGAGTTGTGATTGCTCTGGTTGCCAATAATTAGCAATGTCAGCGAGTGGAAAAAACTCGTCAAACCAATAATCAAACCCTTCATTTGTGGGCACTCGTCCTGCAGATGTATGAGGTGAATACAATAGCCCCACTTTTTCTAAGCGAGCCATAGCATTACGAACCGTAGCCGAGCATACTGCCATGCCTTTGAGCTTGGCAATTTTTGTTGATGGAACAGGCAAGCCTTCACCATTACAGTACATGTTCATAACAGCTGAAAAAATTTGCTGATCTCGTGAGTTTAGTTTCATGGTATCTACATCTTGTTGCATGAAAG
Organism: Pseudoalteromonas sp. TAE79; assembly: GCF_000498015.1. NCBI lineage: Bacteria > Pseudomonadati > Pseudomonadota > Gammaproteobacteria > Alteromonadales > Pseudoalteromonadaceae > Pseudoalteromonas > Pseudoalteromonas sp. TAE79. The sequence continues at coordinate 6,127 of NZ_AUTL01000090.1, read as the reverse complement.
AGATATCGGGGCGTCTAGTTGTTTTTCAAGTCGTGCAGTTAACTGACTGCGAATAAAATTGAAGGTTTATAATATTGCTATAATCTGTATTTTCAAACACTTCTGTTTTGAGTTACTCTACAATTATTAAATCTTTTTGTGCGTACATTATGGACTCTCCTTTTAATACCATTGGACTAATTGGCAAACCTAATCACCCGGGAGCCGCTGCTACCCTTCAGCGCTTACATACATTTCTACTTGCGCTTGGTTTTGAGGTAATAGTAGAAAAACGCACAGGGAGTCAATTAGACGATATCCCGCATGACAAACTTGTTAAGTTAGTCGACTTAGGAGAACAAGCCGATTTAGCTATTGTTGTAGGCGGTGACGGTAACATGCTTGGTGCTGCACGCGTGCTTGCGCGCTTTAACATTGCTGTAATTGGAGTAAATAGAGGTAACCTTGGCTTTTTAACTGATTTAAACCCTGAAGGGTTTGAAGCGAGCTTAGAGCAAGTCCTCAGTGGTGAGTACCTTGAAGAAAAACGCTTTTTATTAGAAGTAGAAGTATATCGCCACAACGAATTAAAGAGTGCAAATTCTGCCGTTAACGAAGCGGTACTTCATGCCGATAAAGTAGCGCATATGATTGAGTTTGAAGCTTTTATAAATAATGACTTTGTGTTCTCTCAGCGCTCTGACGGTTTAATAGTATCAACCCCTACTGGCTCTACGGCATATTCACTTTCAGGTGGCGGGCCAATTTTAACGCCAGAGCTAAATGCAATATCGTTAGTGCCTATGTTTCCTCATACCTTATCTAGCAGACCTTTAGTGGTCGATGCCGATAACGAAGTACGCTTAAAGCTAAGCCTAGAAAATACAGATAGCTTGCAAGTAAGTTGCGACAGCCATGTTGTGCTTGCCGTATTACCCGGCGATGAGGTAGTAATTAAAAAAGCGGATAAACAATTGCGCTTAATTCATCCAAAAAATTACTCGTACTACAACGTTTTACGTACAAAACTAAATTGGGGTAGTCGTTTGTACTAATTTTATTGCCAAAAGTTAAACGATAGAGCAAAATATTAGTAACAACTAAAAATTAAACATTTCAGGAACAAACGGCAATGACTTATGTAGTATTCTTTGCTTTACTGCTATTAATTACACTTTTATACAGTTACCTCAAAATTGAGAGTAATCGCAAAAAAGCAATCGAAGCTAGAAAAAAGCTATTTAATGAACGTGTTTCGCATGTAAATTCACGCCTTAGAGTAAAACTTAATGATCTTCTTGATGCTAAAATAATTCGCCCAAAATACGTTCCTCGTATTCAAGCTATTGTAAATAATTTTTTTGTTGTTCAATCGCATACAGAAGAGAATTTACAGCAACTTGAAGATACCGCTGACCTACTAATTAATACGTTGTCCAACGAGTTAATTAAAACTAATCAAACGAATATAATCCAACCATTGATTGATAATATACAGTACTTTGTATCTGAGTTACCTCAGCAAGGAATTTTATACAATAAGAGTTTTTACCTAAATACTTTACCTCCACTTATCGGGCTACTTAAAACCGAAGACGTTATACAAACTACTGATATTGTTGATGATCAAATTGATACCTCCCCAAAAACTTCTGATACACAATTTACTCAAGATGTAAGCGTTGCATAAATAATAAAAAATTAATTTGCAAAAAACCAAAACACTGTATAAATTAACAGTTAATTGACTGGATGGATAAACAGTATGTTAATTGGTTTAGAAGTTAAAAATTTTGCAATTGTTAGTAATTTAAGCACAGAATGGCGCAGCGGTATGACCGCGATCACAGGCGAGACAGGTGCTGGTAAATCTATTGCTATTGATGCGCTATCATTATGTTTAGGTGAACGAGCTGAAGCATCAGCAGTGCGCCCAAGCTCTGATAAAGCAGAAGTATGCGCTCAATTTGACCTAACAGATTTACCGCTAGCTCAATCGTTTTTAGAGCAACATATGCTAAACAATGACGATAATGAATGTTTATTGCGTCGTGTTGTTTGCAAAAATGGACGCAGTAAAAGCTATATTAATGGCAGTGCCGTTACCGCATCACAATTAAAAGAACTTGGTCAATATTTAATATCTATTCATGGACAACATGCCCACCAACACTTATTAAAAGCTGAGCATCAGTTACAGCTTTTAGATGCCTATGCAGGGCATCACCACTTAGTAAATGATGTAAATAACAACTATAAACAGTTTGCTAACTTACAAAAAGAATTTAAACATTTAGAGCAACAACAGCAGCAACAAGCAGCGCAAAAACAATTGTTAGAATACCAAGTTGCAGAGCTCGATGAGTTTGCCTTACAAGAAAGTGAGTTTGATTTAATTGAGGCCGAGCATTACAAACTTAGTAATAGCCAAACAATATTAGAATCGTGCCAACGTGAATTACAATATTTATATGAAAGTGATGAACAAAATGCTTGTTCAATGCTGCAGCACAGTGCCCAACAATTCGCTGAGCTGGCTCAATACGACGAAAGCTTAGCGGGCGTAGCAGCGCTCCTTAGTGAAGCCGCAGTACAAGTTGAAGAAGCAAGCCGTGAAGTTCGAAATTATACTGAGCAAGCAGATTTAGACCCTGCTCGTTTAGGTGAAGTAGAAAATAGACTAAGCGGTGCGATGGATTTAGCGCGTAAGCATCACATAAAACCACAGCAGCTAGTTGAGTTTCATCAATCGATTGCTCAAGAGCTTGAGTCAATAAGTAATAATAGTAATCGTCTAGAGCAACTAGAGTCAGAAATAGAAAGCGCGTTACTTAGTTATAAGCAAGCTGCCGATGAACTAAGTAAAAGTCGCTATGAGTATGCTAATACACTTAACACACTAATAAGTGAAAGCATGGCTAATTTATCGATGGAAAACGGTGTATTTGAAATAGCTTTAACTCAAGAGAGTAGCCGCGCACCAAATAGCTTAGGGTACGATAATGTGTCGTTTTTAGTATCAACTAATCCTGGGCAGCCACTTCAGCCGTTAGCTAAAGTAGCCTCAGGTGGTGAGCTTTCGCGAATTAGCCTTGCTATACAGGTAATTATTGCCCAAAAAGTAACAACCCCAACGCTTATTTTTGATGAAGTTGATGTAGGTATTTCTGGCCCTACGGCATCAGCCGTAGGCAAACTATTGCGCCAGTTAGGTAAGTCTACTCAAGTGATTTGTGTTACCCATTTACCGCAAGTTGCTAGTAGCGCACACCAACAATTTTTTGTAGCTAAAGAAATAGCACAAGGCGAAACGTTCACTCATATGCTGCCTTTGAATAAAGATGGTCGTATTAATGAAATAGCTCGCTTACTTGGTGGTGATAATATCAGTAAAACAGCTAAAGCGAATGCTAAAGAACTAATAATGGCCCATGCCTAATATTGGTTAATAGAGCTTTGAAGGATTAAATAATGCACAGTACTTTAGTTAATTTTTGTATCATTTTAAGTTGGTTTTTATTAGCGCTAAGCAGCTGTTTAATAATTTTTAGTAAATATAAGCATACTTACTTTAAACAGCGTTTACTGAGGTTTTTAAATAGCTTTTTAGTTCTTCAGATAATCGCCGTAGCCTATTACTTTACTAGCGAAAAAATAAATAACCTAAGTGACTTAGGCATCAGTTATTGGCTATTAATTACAATGCAGATTGCCTGTAATGCAATGTGTTACATGAGCGTAAAGCGCAGAAAGGCTAAAATAAAGCCATCACTTGATTCGTTTTCAATGGATTAAAGTAGATAAACTTTTAAGAAGAACACGTTCTGTTTTTACCTTGCGCTTTTGCTTTATAAAGTAGTTCATCAGCACGCTTGATATCAAGATCAATTGAGCGTTCGGCACTTGCAGAGATAACACCAATACTTAGCGTAATATTGGTACTATCTGAAAATAAGCTTACAGCTGAAGCTTTAAGGGCATTATGGATTTTTTCTGCAACGAGCTCGCCCTCATCAACGGTTACATTTGGAATCACAATTAAAAACTCCTCACCGCCCCAACGTGAAGCAATCGCATTTTGTGGAATATTATTTTCAAATGTTTTGGCTAAATGGATAAGAGCTTCATCGCCAAAATCATGGCCGAATTGATCATTAATTTTTTTAAAATTATCTACATCAGCTAATAATATTACAAACGGGATATTATTATTTTTAAGCTCATTTTTAAAAGCTATAAGCTTATTCATAGTGAAACGGCGGTTTGGCAGATTAGTGAGTGGATCTATAGTTGCTAAAAATTCATTTTTTTTGCTTAAAGCAATTAATTTACTGCTGTATTTTTCTCTTGAAAATTCGTAATAACCACTCAACGATGCAACAATTATAAAAGCGAGTATGATTCTGACTGGAAACTGCTCAGGATTGTAGTCATATATATTAAATGTATCAGCGCAATAAAAACCGAGAACAATCGCCGATAAAAATAAAACAATATCAAACGTCCCTCGTTTAAGCCCTCGAATTGAATAAGTAACAGGAGACACTATAAATATCCATATAGGCCCTGTACCTTGTGCTCCTCCTGTAAGTACAAGATAAAACATTAGTGCATACAGGTTATATAAAATTACAGTTGCAGACTTCTCTACACCTCTACCTATATTAAACGCCGATAAGTAAACAAACGAAGAAACAACCAAAGTAAATGCTAATAAATAGCTGTTGTTAATAAATGCCAAGCTAGCCATCGAAAACGTTGCTATAAACCCTATTGAGGAAAAGAACCGAACAATGAGCTTAATTTCTAAATTGTTTGAGTATTCGTACATAATTTCTATTTATTTTATTTGTATATAAAAGCAAACTTATAGATATAAAGTAAGCAAACCGTAAACAGCGTGCAATAATGAACCTACTTTATATTTAAATCAACTATTAAGGTTAGTAATTAACACTGACAATTGTGCACATATTTTTAGCCTCTTGCATTTATCTCAGGTAAGTACATTTTTACGATATTAAATTGCTTGGCACTAATACCATTTACTAAAATTATATAAGTACGCCCTTTTATTCCTGCAATAATCGAACTGACTGGTAGTCAAAGAATATATAAACCTGCACAGTTAAAGTTGGTAGTAACTATTCTATGAATTGTGCCTGGCCCCAGCAAATAACACATTAATCAATAAAAGTGCCGCTACAAGAAAATACACGCATTATACCAATCCGCAATAATACTCAATCAATTTCAAGGATTGAACTTGGCACTAACTGTGTTAAAACTTTCGAGATACGACTGCATGAATACAAAGCAATGTAGAGGTAATTGCCGAGAACACCTAAGTAGCAAAATGAATCGCCCCGTGTTTGCCAGAGACTCAATAACTTGAGAAACTGGAACTATGAAAAAATCAAATCGCTATACATCAGAATTTCGTGAACGTGCAATTAGGCTTGTTACCACACAACAGCATGAATACCCTTCTCTTTGGGCTGCGCTAGTATCGATTTCAGATAAACTGGGATGTACCCCAGAAACACTTAGAGCATGGGTCAAGAAATCTCAAGCTCAACCGTCTAAACCCTCTTCTAATACGCCATCAACTGAAGAACGCCTTGCCATCTTAGAGCGCGAGAATAAAGAGCTCAAGCGAACGAATGATATCCTGAGGCAAGCTGCCGCTTTTTTCGCCCAAGCGGAGCTCGACCGCAAACAGAAGTAATAGTGGATTTTATTGATGCTTGCAGAGAGCATTACGGTGTCGAGTCAATTTGCAAGGAATTGCCGATTGCACCATCAACGTATTATTCTCATAAACAGATACAAAGAGAGCCTGAGCGACTGTCTAACCGCAAAAAGCGTGATGCTGAGCTGATAATACTCATTCGCGAAGTGTGGGAGGATAATATGTCAGTTTATGGTGCAAGAAAAATATGGAAGCAGCTACAGCTTGACGACCATCAAGTCGCCCGCTGTACAGTCGAACGATTGATGCGAGTTATGGGAATTCAAGGTGTTCGTCGGGGTAAAGCACATAAGACAACGATACCTGACGAGCAACAAGATAAGCCACTTGATTTAGTTAATCGTCAATTTACTGCTGAGCAGCCAAATCAACTTTGGGTAGCTGACATCACCTATG
>NZ_AUTL01000089.1:0-3947 GCF_000498015.1 Pseudoalteromonas sp. TAE79 | reverse complement strand
CTAAGTATAGGGCGTTGCGCTATTTTGCACGCTGACCCACCAATACTGCCGAAACAGGTTACGGTTAGTTGTGTACCTCTAACTTCTTATGGCTTCCTTCAGACCCCACCGTTGGCCAGTGACGCCCTTGCCATTCAGATTATCTTCCCCTTAGTCAGGGTGATAAGGCATCTTTCAGCCTATCGGGTTTGCCAGCTTCGCTGGGCAAACAAAAAAGAGAAGCCGAAGCTTCTCTTATATTTAGCTTTAAGCTAAAAACTTTTCAAGCTCAACACCTTCAAACGCTTTAGGACGACGGCCTCGGCCAGTCCATTCAATAGTCTCACCATTAAGTTCCATGCGGTACTTAGGCTTAACTTTAGTGCGCTTGTCTGATGCTCCATCTTGTAAATCTTCTAGCGTAAGTCCTTTTTCTTTTAAAAGATCCAAAACTTCCTGTTTCGCTTTTTGCTGCTGGGTATATTTTGAAATTGCATCATTGATAAGCTGTTGAGCTTTTTCAAGCTCTGTTAATGATGCTGTTTTAATAAAAGATCGGACTTCTTTCATCTATATCTCGCTAAATTGTGTGATTGGAATTATTTAAATATTCTTTTTTAGTATAAGGCTATTTCTCAGGAATGACTATTACAAGATATAAACTAAATAATCTCTCTATTAAATATACGCTATTAGTCTTACCTTATTAAATTAGGAATAATTTAATATAAATTGTCGATGTATAAGGGAACTTCATTTTATAAAAACATATAGTCGATAAAAAACACTACTAATCCGTTGAATAATAAATCCCAGCTTTCAGTACAATAAAGCAGCTAAGAACTTATATGTAATTTGCAAATATCATTACTTCGACTCAATTAAGAAAGCCACATTATCTATTCTTAGTGTCAGGTGAATATCATCGGAAATTACAAGGTAACAAACTTAAAAATTAAGTGGGTCAGTAAGTACATACAACCCATAATCTAAATTTTGAAGATAAAATAGCAAACCAAATGTAAAAAGGTCAGAAGCATAAGCAACTGACCTTTTATTATAATCGTCAACGTATTAAAGACGAAACATAATCTATAAACGATTCTTAGAAGTTTTGTTCAACTTTTAAAAATACAGCTCGGCCTAAAACATCATATAATGATGTTGAAGCGTCACGTTAACCTCTAGTGCCATCGTTTAGCTGTGGTGCTTCTTTATCAAACACATTGTTCACACCTAGTACAAACTTACCATTCCATTCATGGTTATATGATACTTGGATATTGTGTTTAATATAGCTTGGAATATCAGCTAAATATGTTACACCATACTCTTCATTACCTGAGTCTTGGTCGCCTATGTAGTATGTAGTCCATGCTGCACCAAATGCATCATTTGTCCAATCAAAGGTAACATTACCACGAAGCTCTGGGTACTCTTGCAGACCAGCATAATCAAACGCATCAGCGCCTTTTTCTGTTACTTCTTCAAAGTCGCTTACATAACTTAGCTCACCTTTAAGAGCGAAATTACCAATGCTAGACTCAAACATATAAGCTGTTTTAAAATCAAAACCTGACGTTTCTAAACTCGCCATATTTTGGTCAAAGCTGTACATTACATCAATACGACCTGTGTTTGGATCGCGAACTACTGCAGGGTTAGAACCATTGTCTTGCTCGTCTTTTAATAGGCGCTCAACACTTACAGCTGCAATTCTGTTTTCTAACTTAATATTATAGTAAGAAAGCTCTACAGATAAGTCATCTGTTACATTCCAAACAAAACCTGTTGTAAATGATTCACCTTCTTCTGGCTCAAGATCTGGATTACCACCAAACCAAGTCTTATGTTGCTGTGAAGCATTTGGGTTACAGTAAATAGCATCAGAACCTGCATTGCCTTGCGTATCACACCAAATTGTATCGTAAGCTTTTTCGAAGCTTAATGCCTGACTAGAGAACATTTCGCCCATGTTAGGTGCACGGAACGATTCACCCCAGCTAGCTCGAACTAATAGCGCATCAGAAGGACGCCATGCAACACCAATTTGAGGGGCAACGTTATCGAATGTTCCTGATACAAATTGTGAACCAACGTCACCTTCTTGCTCGTATTTGTCATATCGAACAGCTGCTTTAATATCAACATTGTATGGTAAGTTTACTTGTAGCTCTGAATATACAGATGTTCTGTCACGCTCTGCATTAACATCATCACCACCTGAACCACCTGACACTCGACCAGAGGCCGATTGAGGGTCGCTCATTTGTTCAAATTCTACTTGCTCAAATTCAGCACCAACTACACCAGCAATAGAAACATCACCATTATCAAACAATAATGTAGATGCTACCGTATCAAATTGAGTACTTGTAAAACGAGCTTGATACACACCTGTATGAGCAGCTTGACCATACAAATCCTTCATGCTGCTATCCCAGTCAGCAAAGCTCATTCCTGATGTGTTAAATATATCATACTCACCACTATCAACTAGCTTTTGAACAACATCATCATTTATAAGGTTTGTATTAAATGAATTAGTTGTAGAACGGCTGTGTTGTACATTAAATTCCCAGTCAATACCATTTGCAACATCTACAAAACCGACTAAACCACCCAAGAAATCAATACTATTAATTTCAGTACGAGTATCTCGCTCACCAATGTTAGCTGAGCGCATGTATAGAGTTAAATCTTCGCCTACAGGGTTTAGAGGATTATCAGCCAACATAGTTGGTTGGTTTGTAGATACTGGTGTACCTGCATAGCGAGAATCAGTTTCAGAAAGTGATGCACTCGCGCGACCGCGGAACTTTAAGTTATCAGTGAATTCATAATTGAAATTTGAAAGCATTGAGTTCTGAGTAGTATCACCAAATAACTTGGTTACTGCACCATAGTTATATAAACAACGAGTGCCTCCATCAACCGTGTTATTTGATTCTGCACACATAGTAGGGCTTGTAACCCAACCACTAGCACCATTACCATTTGGAACTGAGCTAAATGACGAATAATCAGCATAAGTCTCATCATTTAATTTCCAAATATCTCTATCGAATACTGATTCAGCATCATAATATTCATAAGTTAATGTAATATTACCCTTCTCACCAGAGTAACCTGTACTTACGTTAAAACGATTTGTATCACCACCTTCAGCACTAGGTATGAATCGCCCCGTGTTTGCCAGAGACTCAATAACTTGAGAAACTGGAACTATGAAAAAATCAAATCGCTATACATCAGAATTTCGTGAACGTGCAATTAGGCTTGTTACCACACAACAGCATGAATACCCTTCTCTTTGGGCTGCGCTAGTATCGATTTCAGATAAACTGGGATGTACCCCAGAAACACTTAGAGCATGGGTCAAGAAATCTCAAGCTCAACCGTCTAAACCCTCTTCTAATACGCCATCAACTGAAGAACGCCTTGCCATCTTAGAGCGCGAGAATAAAGAGCTCAAGCGAACGAATGATATCCTGAGGCAAGCTGCCGCTTTTTTCGCCCAAGCGGAGCTCGACCGCAAACAGAAGTAATAGTGGATTTTATTGATGCTTGCAGAGAGCATTACGGTGTCGAGTCAATTTGCAAGGAATTGCCGATTGCACCATCAACGTATTATTCTCATAAACAGATACAAAGAGAGCCTGAGCGACTGTCTAACCGCAAAAAGCGTGATGCTGAGCTGATAATACTCATTCGCGAAGTGTGGGAGGATAATATGTCAGTTTATGGTGCAAGAAAAATATGGAAGCAGCTACAGCTTGACGACCATCAAGTCGCCCGCTGTACAGTCGAACGATTGATGCGAGTTATGGGAATTCAAGGTGTTCGTCGGGGTAAAGCACATAAGACAACGATACCTGACGAGCAACAAGATAAGCCACTTGATTTAGTTAATCGTCAATTTACTGCTGAGCAGCCAAATCAACTTTGGGTAGCTGACATCACCTATG
>NZ_AUTL01000088.1:0-10705 GCF_000498015.1 Pseudoalteromonas sp. TAE79 | reverse complement strand
CTATCTACAGACGGTTTAATTTATGGTCCAAAAAAGGGATTTTGAATGAACTGTTTCGCGCATTATCTCGTGATGCGGACATGGATTGGGTCTTCATTGATGGCAGTATTGTCAGGGCTCATCAACATAGTTGCGGTGCAAGAACTGCTGACAATGAATCAATTGGAAAGAGCCGAGGTGGAAATTCTACGAAAATTCATCTTGCAGTCGATAGCGGAGGGTTGCCTGTTTATTATGAATTATCCTGTGGAAATACGCATGATATCGTCCATGCAGAGTCACTCGTAGCTAATTGCCCAACAAGTAATATGGTTGTCGCAGATAAAGGCTACGACAGTGAAAAACTGAGAGCGTTTGTTCGTGATAATAACGCTACACCCGTTATTCCACGTAAGGGCAACAGTTTAGTAGGCAATGAAGATATTGACTGGTGCATGTACAAATATCGGCACTTGGTTGAGAATGCATTTGGCCGTATTAAGCAATATAGAGGGATAGCCACGCGGTATGAAAAGCTTGAACGAAATTATCATTCAATGCTCGCTTTAGCATTTACTATGATGTGGCTACCAATGTGGGCTGATTGATATATGTACTACAAAGATCAACAGCCCCTAGCTTCATAACTTTAATAAAGTGCCCATCGGCCTACTTGTTAACACTGTTGGCGGCGATGGTACAGGTAAATAAAGCCCTTGCGACATTAAAGTAGCCAATTTAAACGCGTATTTGATATGAATGTGTTTACCATGTGCCGACTTTGTCAATTAGTGGCTCCTCACATGAAAAATAGCGATTATGGCAGCATAATTAATATCTCTTCTATAGCGAGCGTTAACAACAGCCCCGCTATTAGCGCCATGGCCCACGCGCTGTAAGTACTGATGCACTTAAAAAGTGCTTACCTCTGAAGTATTAAAACAATGTTACTTCATACTTTTATTATCAATACGTTAAAGCTAACTCCATAGTTAATCCAACAAACTCATTTTATATCGCAACTTACTTAACATAACCAACTTGCTTAACCCTATTTCCCCGTTATAAAACCTCTAAAAACCCTCATACTAACGGTACTAAAATAACCCAAAGTAATATTTTTCAGTTAAGCATTTAATGGTCAACACTATATTTGTATACTATACTTAAGTTATTCATAAATAGGCCCTTAGAGCTTATAATTAAGGTGAGGGACCGCATTGACTAATCATTTAACGCTACATTTTGTAACGCCAGAAATGCTCAAAGCAGCGGTGATCACAGCCAAATATGACCCCATACTTGTTTTAGCATCTGTATTTACAGCGGTATTTGCATCTTATATTTCATTTTTACTTTCTGCTCGTATTAAAGGCGCGCAACTTAAAAACGAAAAGCTTTTTTGGACCCTACTGTCATCATGCTTTTTAGGTGCAGGTATTTGGGCAATGCATTTTGTTGGCATGTTAGCCTACCAACTCCCTATTCCTGTAAGATACAATATACCTATAACACTAGTTTCAATTTTACCCAGTATATTTGCTAGTTATTTTGTTATATCCCCTAATTTAGAGCGTTTTAAACACTTATGGTTTAGAAGTATACTTATGGGCTTAGGTATTTGCAGTATGCATTACGTAGGTATGATAGCCATGATAATGCCAGCGCATATGGCTTATGAGCCCATTCTGTTTACGTTCTCTGTATTTGTTGCCGTAGCACTTTCGGGTTTAGCTTTAAAAATAAATGAATTACGCCAAACAACGCAAAATAAACAAAAGCGGGTTAACTTCTTAGCAGCGCTGGTAATGGGCAGTGCTATTTCGGGTATGCATTATATTGGTATGCTCTCTATGTATGTATTTGAATCTAGCCATACTACCTTGCAAATGACAACAGTGCACAACTTGCCCAAGTGATTATATTTGTAGTGCTAGTATTGAGCTTATTTTTAGTAGGCAGTATGGAATTACGTGCCAGAAGCTTGTTATCGGCAAAGTTAAAAGCAGTACTTAATACAGTGCAAGACGTAGTGATATGTTTTGATCGACAAGGCATTATCGAATTTGCCAACCCTGTAACTGCAAAAGTATTTGGTTTTGAGCAACAAGCGTTAATTGGCAAAAACATTGCTATATTGCTGCCAAAAAAGCATGCAAAGTTTTATCATTCATTTAATGAAGATCAATCCAACTTTGGCAAAAGCCAATTATTACAGGGGTGCAATAAGTGTGGGCAAGTTTTTCCCATAACAATCGCAATCAACCCTATAAGCGAGTTATCTAACGCCCCCTTTAGTCGCTACTATTAAAGATTTAACCGATATTCAAAACCAAGAAGCCTTTACACAAACTATATTTGATACCCTACCTAACATTTTATTTATTAAAGAAACTAAGAGCCTAAATTATAGTCATGTAAATAAAGCCGCTGAAAAATTACTTGGTAAATCACAAGAACAGCTTATTGGACTAAATGACTTTGATATATTCCCAGCAGAGCAAGCAAAGTTTTTTGTAAAAGCTGATCGCAAAGTATTGAACTCCAACAATTCGCTAACAATTAACGAAGAACCCGTAACCATAAATGGAACAACTCGTTATTTACGTACTCACAAGGTGATTATAAAAGATAGTATAGGTAAGGCTAAGTTTTTACTTGGTATTGCTGAAGATATTACTGAGCTCAGAGAAGCTAGAATTGAGCTAGATAATTTGCATCATCGAATGGCATTAGCCGCAGATGCGGCTAATGTTGGCATATGGGAATGGAACTTTAAAACCGATGTGCTTATTTGGGATGATTGGATGCACACACTTTATGGCATTAAAAAGAGTACTTTTTCTAGTAACTATGCTCAGTGGTCACAAACAATTCATCCTGATGATTATGATAGTGTTACAAATAGCCTGACCAAGGCAATAGCAAACAATGAAAAGTTTCATGCTGAATTTAAAATTATACTGCCCTGTGGAACAATACGTTATATAAACGCCGATGGCCGAGTATATGGTGATAGCATAGTCGGTATTAATTCTGATATTTCAAAGCGTATTATCGCTGAAAACGAAGTACTAAAACTAGCTCAAACCGATTATTTAACAGGGCTTGCAAACCGTAACAGCCTAACAAAGTTTGCTGAATGTGAGTTTAGAAAAGCTAAACAAGAGAACAGTAAAGTAGCTTGTTTATATTTTGACTTAGATAAACTTAAGCCAATAAACGATACTCACGGCCATATAGTTGGCGATTTTGTATTAACCGTAATAGCCGATCGTTTAAAGGATATTACCCGTAAAACAGACTGTATCGCGCGTATTGGCGGGGATGAGTTCGTTGTTATAAGCACCGATATTGAAAACGTCAACCAAATAGAAAAACAAATAACCAGATACTTAAACGCTATTGAGTTACCTATTGTGTTGCAAGATAACGAACTCTTAATTACAGTGAGCATTGGCTATGCGTTATATCCCGACGAAGCAGCAAACTTAGATGAGTTACTTAACAAAGCGGATAAAAGAATGTATGAACATAAAAGTAAAAAGCATGATCATGCTAATAACAGCCAACCACAAGTCAATTTAAGTTGAGCATTTAATTTTAACAATACATAACTTAAATCAACTGAACTGAAAAACTCAAATATTCCTACAGCTTCACTATGTATATCCTAAAAAGCGCTAAGTTAGCGGCTGCTTAGAGCCGTTCATTATAGGTTAACGCATTAATACAGCACGTAATTAGCATCCGTAAACACGCACTTTTTGTTATTTATACAATCCTCTGAATAGCTTTAAAAGTAATTAACTATAAGATATTTCGCCTATAAATAACGCTTAGATATATATATACTGTAGGTAATTATTAATATGACTTTTTGCTGACAATAATGTTTTTAGTGTTGTTATTAATGCAAAATATTAACGAAAAGAATAGTAGCTATGATTTTTAAAAATAAACACACTACCTGCGAGACTTTCCCATGTTATCAAAACGTATAATTCCATGTCTCGACGTTAAAGACGGCCAAGTAGTCAAAGGCGTAAAGTTTAAAGGCCATGAAGTAGTTGGTGATATTTTAACTATGGCAAAAGCTTACAGCGAAGCCGGTGCAGACGAACTGGTTTTTTACGAAATTAGTGCCAGTGTTGAAAAACGCTTACTCGATGTAAATTGGGTAGAGAGTATTGCCCGCCATATNCCGATGCAGCTCGCGTACTTGAACGCGGCGCAGACAAAATCAGCATTAACAGCCCTGCTATTGCGCGTCCTGAACTTATTAAAGAATTACACGATGAGTTTGGTAAGCAATGTGTTGTAGTCGGCATTGACAGCTTTTTTGATGAAATTACCGGCGAGTATTTAGTTTACCAATTAACCGGCGATCCTAATGCATCAAGCCGTACGCGCTATAAAACACAAGAATGGGTTAAACGCGTACAAGACCTAGGCGCAGGCGAAATTGTATTAAACTGTATGAACCAAGATGGCGTTCGTAACGGTTACGACAACGAGCAACTAAGTAAAATTCGCGATCTGTGTGACATTCCTTTAATCGCCTCTGGCGGTGCGGGTAGTATGCAAGATTTTGTTGATGTATTTAAACAAAGCAAAGTAGATGGTGCATTAGCTGCCAGCGTTTTTCATAAAAATGTGATTAACATTGGCGAACTAAAACAATTTTTAACAGATAACCAAGTGGCAGCAAGATTATGCAAGTAACACAACAAAACCAAGCTCAGGTCGATTTCGCTAAAAGTGATATGATCCCTGCGATTATTCAAGATGCCCGCTCTGGTGTTATTTTAATGCAAGGCTTTATGAACAGCGAAGCACTCGCTGTTACGCTTGATACCAATAAGGTAACGTTTTACTCGCGTTCAAAATCGCGTTTATGGACTAAAGGCGAGTCATCAGAAAACTACTTAAACGTAGTATCTGTGCATACAGATTGTGACTACGATTCAATTTTAGTACTTGCCAACCCAGAAGGCCCAACGTGTCACTTAGGCACACAAAGCTGTTTTGGTGATGAATCAAAACCAAGTTTAAGCTTTTTAGCACAGTTAGAAGATGTGATTGTTGCGCGTAAAAATGATGACCCTGAAAAAAGCTACACAGCGTCATTATTTGCAAAAGACTTAAGCCGTAGTTGTCAAAAAGTAGGTGAAGAAGGCGTAGAAGTTGCCCTTGCCGCTATGAAACACGATAACGATGAGCTAACAAACGAGTCTGCTGATTTAATTTATCACCTGACTGTATTACTACAACGCCAAGGCTTAGCCCTTGAAGATGTAGTTAAATGCTTGCAAGGTCGCCATAAATAGCATTAGTTGTGACTAACAAAGAGGCTCATATTTATATGGGCTTTTTTATTTTTACAGTAAATCACGTGTGATATAGTGCGTGGCTAAATTAATCGGTTACTGTGAACTATGAAAAACTATATTACTCCTTCTATTGTCGCATTTATTTTAGTCGTCGCGTTTATTTTAGCGGGCTGTACCAGCAAAACTAATCAGACTACAACTACAGCAACCACTACTACAACGAATCAGTCTATAAAAACCACAGTAACACCCGATGAATGCAGCACCATAAATAACCTAATAAATGGTTATGAGTCTGGTTTTAATTCAATCAAAACAGATAAAGTAAATAACCAGTTTACTAATCAATGGCGTACTAATACTCATATAATTGGAGCAAACTGTACAGTTACTTTAAATAAGTCAGAGCAAGCAAGCTACCAATGCCAAACACCTGTTAAAACACAAACGCAAACAATAAAGTCTCATCAAAAACTGGCTAAGCAATTGCGCCAATGCTTAACCAAAACAGGTTGGTTGGAAAGCCAAAAAGAAACAGCAAGTTCAATTTACAGCACCTTTGTACTTGATACTAAAACCCCTGTCATTACACTTGCTACCAATCAAGAAGGTAATGGGTTTTCTACTCGCTTTGAAATTGCTCCACCGTTAGGACTTTAATAATGCGCCAATTAAATCAAAACAAAAAACCATCTAAATTTAAAACTGATTGCCTAGGAATATGCGAAAGGCGCAGCGGTTACTGCACCGGGTGTGGGCGTACTAACGAAGAAATTTTTGATTGGATAATATTATCTGAAGATGAAAAAAAAGCGATTTTAGAAACACCACGAGCAGACGCTAACTCATAACAAATAAAGCCTTTAAATGTTAAAAGTAACAGTTAATTGATTAACTAAAAACTTTTAACTTGTTGTGGGTATTCATTTTAGTTGCGCTAATACAGCTTTCGACTACTTGCTCAAATGAGTTATTAATATCTATATTTATAACATTGGGCTCATCTTCTTTTGGAACTTCTAGCGCTTCAAATTGGCTTTTGAGTAAATCAACAGGCATAAAATGCCCTTTTCTGTCCTGCATACGGCTTTTAACCAGCTCAAAATCACCAAAAAGATGTAAAAAGGTAATGCCTGTATTTCCATCACATATTTGTTCTCGGTATTTCTTTTTTAATGCTGAGCAGACTATTACCGCGACTTCATTTTTCTTTTCAATGCTAAATGCAGCATCACGTATTCTTTCGAGCCAAGGCACACGATCAGCATCATTTAAAGGCTGCCCAGATGACATCTTTAATATATTAGCCTTGGGATGTAAGTCGTCTCCGTCGATAAATTTAGCGCCAATGCGCTTTGCTAATGCATCACCCACACTTGACTTTCCTGTGCTTGAAACCCCCATTACAATATAAATACGACCTACATTTGTGTTACTCATGTATTTACCCTCGCTTTAATTTAATAATTAATTATTTTCAATGTATATATTATATTGAGTTACGGGTAACATGTTACCCGTAACAAATACGAAAGTGAAGTTAAACACACACTAAACATCATAATTCACACTGAATATAAGTAGGGAAAAATGTCAGATTTATCATTAATACTAACAGCGGTAGGCTCCATATTTTTATTGCTATTTTTAGTAATGAAAGTACGACTACATGCTGTCGTCTCTTTGATCCTTGTTTCTATGATTGCAGGATTATTCTCAGGAATGAGCCCAGAAATAATTGCCGCTACAATTCAAAAAGGAATGGCCGGAACACTAGGCTTTGTAGCGGTGGTGGTCGCTTTAGGCGCAATGTTTGGCAAAGTAATGGAAGAAACCGGCGCGCTGGATCGCATTGCCCACACACTTTTACACCGTTTTGGAGAAAAAAACGCTAATTGGGCGCTTACCTTTACGGGCTTTATTTGTGCCCTCCCCCTCTTTTTTGATGTAGCCGTTGTACTTTTAATCGGTATTGTTTTTGCTGTGGTACGAAAAGGCGGTGGCAGCGTTGTTAAAATTGGTATTGGGCTACTTGCTGGGATAGCATCTTGTCAGGCATTTCTTATTCCTGCGCCAGGGCCGATTTTGGTTGCCTCTCAATTAGGCGCTGACTATGGTTATATGATTTTATTTGGCCTTATTGCTGCCATACCGGCAATGATTATAGGAGGTCCAATTTGGGGCTCTATTATTTCTAAATCTATTCATGTAGAACTCCCACAGCACGAACAAATCGATGATAACCAAAGAGTTGGTAAAGGGACGCCTAGTTTTGGATTAGCATTAGGTTTAATTGCTCTGCCGTTAATTATGATTAGTTTAAATACTATTGGTAGTCGCTTTGTTGAAAGAGACTCTGATTTATATAATTGGTTAGCCTTTATAGGACATCCATTTACAGCAATTTTAGTTGCCTGCCTAATGGCATTTTATTTGCTCGGTGCAAGGCGCGGTGTCCCGAATGCTAGAATCATGGAAATTTGTGGTAGTGCCTTACAACCTGCAGGAATTATTATTCTTGTCACTGGTGCCGGTGGGGTATTTAAACAAGTATTAGTTGATTCAGGAGTAGGTACTGCACTAGGTAATTACTTAGCTGGCTCAGGATTACCAATTGTAATACTCGCTTTTGTATTATCAGCCGCTGTGCGGGTTATTCAAGGCTCTGCGACAGTAGCTATGCTTACAGCGTGTGGCTTAATTATTCCAATGCTTCAGCCTTTAGGCCTTGATGGAGCGCAGCTTGCCGCTGTCACTATCGCTATTGGTGGGGGCTCTATTGTGCTCTCCCATGTAAACGACTCAGGATTTTGGTTAGCGAGTCGCTATCTCGGTTTGAGCGAAATGCAAACTCTTAAAACGTGGACGGTAATGGAAACTATTATTGGTACTGTTGGCGCACTTGTCGCTATGATTATTTCTCTGTTTTTGTAAAATTACAGTATGTAGAGTTATCATCACACATATAAAAATTACCTGAGCCTTTTGTTATTTAGGCTCAGGTAATTAGGCACAGGTAATTTAAGTATTTAAACACTCTCACCTAGATGAACTATATAACCAGTATCAATTACTTGCTTATAATTCATGCTAGTATCCAAATCGGAATTAATGCGGCTCAACAACTCTCTTCCCGCAACATTACCTATCTGATAACGAGGGGTGATCACACTTGCTAATTGAGGCACCATTGCTTGGCCAATATCATGACCATGAAAACCCACAATCCCTATTTGGCTAGGCACTAAAATGTTGTTTCGCTGGCATTCAAAAATAGCCCCAATTGCTAAATCATCATTAGTACAAAACAAACAGTCAGTATTTGGGTAGTCAGTACGCGCTTTTTGTAAAAGTTCAGCGCCTAAACTATAAGATGAAGCTTGATCAGTCATCACACTTTTAGGCGTAAAGCCTTTAGCTAACATAGCATCTGAATAACCTTGAAATTTTAGGCGTGTTCGTACATCGAGCCTTGCACCTATATAAACAATATTGCGATAGCCTTTATTTAAAAGTGCCGTCGTCATATCAAAAGCGGCTTTAACGTTATCAAAACCAATCGCTTGCTGCATAGGAGAGTGATGAGTATCCATTATTTCAATCACAGGTACGCCTGACGTTTCAATCATTTTTAGCGTTCTGTCTGTGTGTGTGGTTTCTGATAAAATTAAACCATCAACGTGATACGACAATAGATACTCAACCCGTTTTTCTTCAATTTCAGGGTTATAACCATAATGGGCTAACATTGTTTGATACCCTGCAGGCCCTGTTACATCTTCAATGCCTTTTATAACTTGAGCAAACACGTGATTCGTTAACGATGGGACTAGTACACCAATAGAGTAACTTTTAGCATTAGAGAGTAAATCAGGGGCTTTATTTGCAATGTAACCTAGCGTATCAATAGCTGCACTAATTTTAGTGCGAGTAGACTCTGATACTTTTTCGGGATTACGTAAATAACGACTCACCGTCATTTTGGTTACACCAACCGCATCGGCAATATCTTGAAGAGAAGAACGTTTGTTTTTTTTCATCACACACAATTAAATAAAATGTTACTTGTAACATATCAACTATTGTGAAAAATCACTACTTTTAGCCCATTTTATTTAGGTTAAAGTAATAAATATTTAGCCTACCGCCTGTATTTAAACTGTAGCTAAATGAATGGCTAAAAAGGTTTAGAAAACCTAAACCTTTTTAACAAACAATACTGTATTTACAGTAAAGCTGAACAAGCATTTCTAATTAATGTAATTTTAAGCTTTATCGAGCGCTTGGCTTACATCGGCAATTATATCTACAATGTTTTCAATACCGACTGACAAACGGATTAAATCGCGACTTACACCCGCATTAGCAAGCTCTTCATCATTTAATTGGCGGTGTGTAGTTGACGCAGGATGGCACGCAAGCGACTTGGCATCGCCAATATTAACTAAGCGTAAAATCATGTTTAGCGCATCAATAAAACGAGTACCCGCTTCTAGGCCACCAGCAATACCAAAGCTTAAAATACCCGATGCTTTACCACTGGTAATTTTTTGGCTCATTTCGTTATACGGGCTTGATTTAAGCCCTGCGTAATTAACCCAATGAATCGCCCCGTGTTTGCCAGAGACTCAATAACTTGAGAAACTGGAACTATGAAAAAATCAAATCGCTATACATCAGAATTTCGTGAACGTGCAATTAGGCTTGTTACCACACAACAGCATGAATACCCTTCTCTTTGGGCTGCGCTAGTATCGATTTCAGATAAACTGGGATGTACCCCAGAAACACTTAGAGCATGGGTCAAGAAATCTCAAGCTCAACCGTCTAAACCCTCTTCTAATACGCCATCAACTGAAGAACGCCTTGCCATCTTAGAGCGCGAGAATAAAGAGCTCAAGCGAACGAATGATATCCTGAGGCAAGCTGCCGCTTTTTTCGCCCAAGCGGAGCTCGACCGCAAACAGAAGTAATAGTGGATTTTATTGATGCTTGCAGAGAGCATTACGGTGTCGAGTCAATTTGCAAGGAATTGCCGATTGCACCATCAACGTATTATTCTCATAAACAGATACAAAGAGAGCCTGAGCGACTGTCTAACCGCAAAAAGCGTGATGCTGAGCTGATAATACTCATTCGCGAAGTGTGGGAGGATAATATGTCAGTTTATGGTGCAAGAAAAATATGGAAGCAGCTACAGCTTGACGACCATCAAGTCGCCCGCTGTACAGTCGAACGATTGATGCGAGTTATGGGAATTCAAGGTGTTCGTCGGGGTAAAGCACATAAGACAACGATACCTGACGAGCAACAAGATAAGCCACTTGATTTAGTTAATCGTCAATTTACTGCTGAGCAGCCAAATCAACTTTGGGTAGCTGACATCACCTATG
>NZ_AUTL01000087.1:0-13148 GCF_000498015.1 Pseudoalteromonas sp. TAE79 | reverse complement strand
TAAGTAAAAACCGAGCAACAAAGAGTAAATAGCCCCTAGGAAGAACCCTTTGGGCAGCGCCTGTTTGGCATTAATGCTACGTTATCGCCCATTTATGGGGAATAACCACACTACATAGGCTCTGCCTTGCCTAAATACCAAACAGACTGTTGCAAATTTAACCTTGAAAGATCAACAGACCCTATCTAGGACTGACTATTGTACACTCAAACGCCATTAAATATACCATTACTAAACGTTAAAAACGTATCGTGGGGTATTGGCAATAAAACGATCCTCAAAAAAATAAACCTTAAAATAACCACAGGTAAATTTGTTGGCTTAATTGGACCTAATGGCGCAGGTAAATCGAGCTTATTGCGTTGTTTATATCGTTTTAATAAACCCAGTAATGGCGTTGTAGAGTTTAACAACACCGATATTTGGCAGCTAAAAAGCGATGAGTACGCAAAAAAAGTAGCGGTTGTTTTACAAGAAACCCCGTCGCAATTTAACTTAAGCGTATTTGATGTTATTGCACTTGGGCTAACGCCTCATAAATCGCTATTTAGCTCAGTAACTAACATTGATAAACACAAAATTACCCAAGCTATCAACACTGTAGGGTTGGCAGATCATAGCGATCAAAGCTTTGAGTCACTTTCGGGTGGAGAAAAGCAACGTGCCTTGATAGCCCGCGCCATAGTTCAGCAACCTCAGTTGTTAATAATGGACGAACCAACTAGCCATTTAGATGTTAAATACCAAATACAGGTAATGGAGCTTGCTAAATCGTTGGGTGTAACGGTGTTTGCATCGTTTCACGATTTAAACTTAGCTTCTGCAATGTGCGATGAACTAGTGGTTATTAAAAATGGTGAAATTACACATACAGGCACGCCAAGTGAGGTATTAACCGAAAACATGCTAGGCGACGTTTTTGGTGTCTGCGCTCAAGTAAATAACCACCCGCAAATATCGGAGTCGGGAAATAGCATCCCTCATATCACTTACTTTTATGGTTACGAATAATATGAGCGCAGTTAATACTCGCCAATCACTTGCGCTATTTATCAGTGCTGCAGCTGCTTTATTTAGCTTATTTGCAGCACTTAGTTTTGGCGCAGCAGAGACCTCACTTCAAGATGTATTTAATAGCTTTTTACTCTCAAATGATGCGTCTTTTAATTCGCGTATTATTTTTGAACTAAGAATGCCACGCACATTACTCGCCTTTTTAGCCGGCTCTGGCTTAGCAATTGCGGGGCTTATTTTACAAACGGTAACGCGCAACCCTTTAGCCGATCCTTACTTATTTGGTATATCGTCGGGTGCTTCATTTGGGGTGGTGTTACTTATGGCATTAGCAGGTATTAGCGCAGGTTTTATGTTATCGGCAGCAGCATTGCTGGGTAGCTTACTCGCCATGAGTTTATTAATACTTATTGCAGGTAGGCAGCAAAGTGCACAGGTAGAATCAATGTTATTAGCTGGTGTTGCTCTGTCGTTTTTATTTAGTGCATTTACCAGCTTGCTGCTTTATTGGAGCGACCCTCAGGCGGTAGCCGCTATTTTATTTTGGACACTGGGCAGCTTTTCGCGTGCGCAGTGGGTTACGCTTTGGTTGCCTTTATTGGTAATTACATTGTGTACGTTTGTAATGCTGAGCTTTAGAAGGCAGCTAAATGCTATGTTACTGGGCGATGAAAGCGCAATTACATTAGGTGTGAGGGTTCAGCGCTTTAGAATACTTATGCTGGTTTTAAGCTCATTAATTACCGCTGTGCTGGTGGCTATGTGTGGTGGTATTGGGTTTGTAGGATTAATGGTGCCGCATATTGTGCGCTTTTTTATATCCCAAGGCACCATCGCTGGCTTACTGGTTACCAGCTTGGTGGGCGGTACATTTATGGTGTGGGTTGATGTACTTTCGCGCTCATTGCTGAAAAACCAAGAACTGCCCGTAGGTGTTATTACTGCAGCTATTGGTAGCGTGTTCTTTTTGAGTTTATTGTTTTTTAGAAAGCGAAGGGTGTAATTCCATGAAAACCTTAATGGTGCAAGGCACTACATCAGATGCTGGTAAAAGCACTTTAGTTGCTGCCCTTTGCAGGGTGCTTGCTAAGCGAGGGGTAAAGGTTGCGCCTTTTAAACCACAAAATATGGCACTTAATAGCGCAGTAACAAAAGATGGCGGCGAAATTGGTCGTGCGCAAGCTTTGCAAGCAATAGCAGCTAAAGTAGAGTCCGAAATAGACTTTAATCCTATTTTACTTAAACCTAATAGCGATACTGGCGCACAAGTGATTATTCACGGAAGAGCCATTAGTAATATGGAAGCGGGCAAATATCACGACTATAAAAAAGTGGCGATGGATGCAGTAATTACCTCACATAACCGCTTAGCTAAACGCTTTGATTTACTCCTCGTTGAAGGGGCAGGTAGCCCTGCTGAAATAAACCTGCGTGAAAACGATATTGCCAATATGGGTTACGCCGAAGAGGTAGATTGCCCAGTAATTATAATTGCTGATATTGATAAAGGTGGTGTGTTTGCACATTTGGTAGGTACGCTTGCGTTGTTAAGCGAGTCAGAACAGGCGCGCGTAAAAGGCTTTGTTATAAACCGCTTTAGAGGCGATATAGGTTTGCTGCAAGGCGGGCTTGATTGGCTTGAAGAATACACAAACAAACCCGTGCTTGGCGTATTACCTTATTTGCATGACCTTGCGCTTGATGCTGAAGACGCCGTCGCAATTGATAATAACGTAACCAACGCCTCAATTAATATTGCAGTGCTACTTGTTCCCCACATTAGTAACCACACCGATTTTGATGCACTGCGTTTGCACCCAAACATTAATATAAATTACGTGCGCCATACGCAAACGATCCCAGACGTTGATCTGATAATTCTCCCAGGCAGTAAAAACGTGCTGGGCGATTTAACCTTTTTGAAAAATGAAGGCTGGGACACTCAAATTAAACGCCACTTACGCTATGGTGGTAAAGTACTTGGCATTTGTGGCGGCATGCAAATGCTGGGCAATACGCTCAACGATCTCGAGGGTATTGAGTCATCATTAAAGCAAGTAAATGGGCTTGCTCTGTGCGATTTTGAAACCACGCTAACAACACAAAAAGTATTAACTAAAATAACCGCTACACTGCTTTTAAATAACCAATCAACACCCTGTAGTGGTTACGAAATACATGCAGGGATTAGCCAAGGTGCAGCGCTTAATAAGCCATTTTTAACCTTTGATAAAAGCCACCCACATGGTTTTATGTTCGATGGCTTTATTAGCGATGATAACGCCATTGCGGGCACTTATTTACATGGCTTATTTGATGAAGCCGATGCTACATCGCAAATTTTAAAATGGGTAAAACCAAGCGCCTCAATTAACCCAATTAGTATTGCCACTCATCGCGAGCAGCAGTTAGAACGATTAGCAACCATGTGCGAAACGCATTTAAACATACAGCAAATTATCTCGATTTATGAAGGGCACAATAATGACTGAACAAAACAACGATAAGCACAAGCAGCGCCAACAAAAAGTAAAAGAACAAGTGGATGCACGTGTTGCCGCCGCACAAGATGTAAAAGGTATTTTTCAGGTAATTACCGGTAACGGTAAAGGTAAATCAACCTCAGGCTTTGGCGTTGTAGCACGCTGCGTAGGGCATGGTAAAAAAGCAGCCGTTTGCCAATATATTAAAGGTACGTGGGAGTGTGGCGAGCGTAATTTATTACAAAGTGCAGGCGTTGAGTTTGTTGTAATGAACACCGGTTTTACCTGGGATACACAAAATAAAGAAGCCGATACCGCAGCCGCCCAAGCAACATGGCAAGAGTCAAAACGCATGCTTGCTGATAGCAGTATTGATTTAGTATTACTCGATGAGCTTACGTATATGGTGACATACGGCTATGTTGATTTAGATGAAGTAGTAACAGCCCTTAATAACCGCCCGCCAATGCAGTCAGTTATTATCACAGGGCGTGCAGCACATCGTACTTTAACCGACCTTGCCGACACGGTAAGCGAAGTGCGTAATGTAAAACATGCATTCGACTCAGGCATAAAAGCGCTAGAAGGATTTGATTACTAATGTTTAAAGCGTTTTTTATTGGGGGGCTGCTTTTTTGTGTATCGGGCAGTGCACTTGCAGAGCAGGCTAATGATTCTAAAAAACTGCGAATAATCGCGCTTGCACCACATATAGTCGAAAACCTATTTGCCATAGGGGCGGGCGATAATATTGTGGGCACGGTTGATTACGCCGACTACCCAAGTGAAGCCCAAAGTATTGAGCGCATAGGGGGTTATTACGGTATCTCACTTGAAAAAGTGTTAGCGCTTAAACCTGATTTAGTAATTGCGTGGAAAAGCGGAAACCAAAGCGAAGATTTAGCCCAAATAGAGCGTTTAGGTATAAAAGTATATTTGAGTAATCCCACCACAATCGCTGGTGTAGCCGACGAGTTACTTACTTTTGGTGAATTTACAGGGAATATTGAGCAAAGCCAGCAAGCGGCAAATGCATTTACACAAAAACTAAACGCGATTGTTAAAAGCCAGCAAGATAAAAAAAATATTACCGGATTTTATCAGTTATGGGCTGAGCCCATGATGACAGTAAGTAAAAATACGTGGATAAGCCAACTGATTGAAACATGCCATGTAAGTAATGTATTTGCACAAAGCGTTACAGATTACCCGCAAATTAGTATCGAAAATGTCATTGTTACTAAGCCACAAGTTATTATTATCCCTGATGAAAAATCAAAAACACCACAGCCGGTTGTTAATTGGCAAAAGTGGCCAGAAGTGCCCGCTGTTAAAAATGATCAATTTATTAGCGTAAATGCCGATTTATTACATCGTTTTACCCCGCGCATGCTAGATGGACTCGCGGATATGTGTGATAAAATAGACGCATCACGTAAACAGATTAAGAGTACACAATGAGCAATTGGGCTACATTTTTAGAAAGTGAATTACAACAACCTTACATGCAGCAAACGTTAGAGTATGTGGCTAATCGCCGCAATGAAGGTGTTGCTGTTTATCCGCCTGAAGCTCAAGTATTTAGTGCTTTTGATGCCACCGCACTAAATGACATCCGCGTTGTAATTTTAGGACAAGACCCATACCACGGAGAAGGGCAAGCGCATGGCTTGTGTTTTTCGGTATTGCCTGATGTAAAAAAGTTGCCACCGTCGCTTAAAAATATGTACAAAGAGTTAGCTGTCGATATCAGCGGATTTATTATTCCTGAGCATGGTTACCTGCAAAGCTGGGCAGATCAGGGCGTGTTTTTACTCAATACAGTATTGACCGTTGAGCAAGGTCAAGCGCATTCTCACAAACATTTAGGATGGGAGCAATTTACCGATAATGTAATTGCCCATATTAATAAGCACTGCGAAGGTGTGGTATTTATTTTATGGGGTGCACATGCACAAAAAAAAGGTAAAGGCATAGATAGCGCTCGCCATCATGTTTTAAAAGGGCCGCACCCATCGCCGCTTTCGGCGCATAGAGGCTTTTTTGGTTGTAAGCATTTCTCACAAACGAATGAGTTATTGCAAGCCCAAAAAGATAAGCTAATTAACTGGCAAATCTAATTTATTCTAAAGAACTCAAATTGTTTAAACCATTAAAAAAGGCTTCCAGATTCTGGAAGCCTTTTTGTTTAGTTGGGGCGTATTGAATTAAAAATCGAGCTCATCAATTGCAATACTGTCTGTAAAGTAGTCTAGTTCTTGTAGTTCTTTACGTAGGCGCTGTTTGTCTTTTATTGCTTCTATTTCACGCCATTTTCTTTTTTTATTTTTCTGAGAGGTTTTTCTTGTTGTATCTGGTCCTTCTAATATCTCTAATATATCGTTTAGGCTATCCATGAACTTCTCCTATTGATTTTATTGACCTCAAGAATACCTATACCACAGGCCTAGTTAAAATAGAATAAAAAAGTGACAGTTATGTTACATAAGTGTGATTAATTGATGAAGGTTTATACGAAGATTATACGAAGATTATACGAAGATTATATGAAGGTTAAATAGAGAAGTAGCCTATTTTAGGCATAAAAAAACGCCGCTATTGCGACGTTTTCTAAAACACGATTATAGCAAATTACATTGCTTTAAAACGCGCTTCTAGTTGTTCTTGTGCATCAGCAAAAGAGCGAATACCTTCAGCTAGTTTTTCAGTAGCCATAGCATCTTGGTTATGTAACCAACGGAACTGCGCTTCTGTAAGTGGCTCTGGTTTTGGCTCTTTAGGAATATCTGTTTCTAGCAAGTATTCCTGTGCGCCTTCAAGGTTACCTAAATCTTCTAAAAGATTAGGGCTAATAGTTAGCTTGTCGCAACCAGTAAGAGCAATAATTTCGCCTGTATTACGGAAACTTGCACCCATCACAACTGTTTTGTAATCATGGCGTTTGTAAAATTCAAAAATGCTGCGTACAGACTGAACACCTGGATCTTGTAGCGGATCGGTTGGTTTTTCCATACCGTTAGCAACATGCCAATCTAAAATACGACCAACAAATGGCGAAATTAGAAATACGTTTGCATCGGCACATGCGCGAGCTTGGGCATCGCTAAATAGTAAAGTAAGGTTACATTTAGTACCTTCTTTTTCTAGCTGCTCAGCGGCTTTAATGCCTTCCCACGTAGACGCTACTTTGATTAAAATTTTATCTTTGCTTACACCTTCTTTTTCGTAAAGGCTAAGTAGGGTATGTGCTTTATCAATAGTCGCTTGCGTATTAAACGAAAGGCGTGCATCTACTTCAGTAGAAATATAACCAGGTACAATCTCACTAATTTCTTTACCAAGTAACACGGCAAAGTAATCACATGCTAGTTCAAGTTGTTTAGCTGGCTCTTGCTCGGTTTCTTTTGCATAGCTCCAAGCTTTATCTAGGTAAGGCTTATATGCTTCAATCTCGCTCGCTTTTAATAAAAGCGACGGGTTTGTAGTTGCATCTTCTGGTTGATGCTTTTTAATAGCTTCAATATCACCAGTGTCGGCTACGATAGATGAATGTTGTTTTAGCCTTTGTAGAGCTGAAGTCATTTGCTTTCCTCATTCCAAGCAAGTTAAAAGAAAAATCTAATCACTCTTAATATATACAATCCATACTGCAACAGTGTGACAATGCTTGATAGGTCTTATGTCCTTATCAATAGAAAAACGGCAATGCATGAGTTATTAAGAGAGGATTTATTTAAACAAAACGTGCTTTTCGTTTCATTTAATGTTGAAATTGACACTAAACAAATTACAAGTCAATAGCTAACTATGATCACTGTTATTTCACCTGCAAAAAATCTTGATTACGAAACGCCACCCGCAACAGACAAGTTCACTCAGCCTGAATTACTAGAGCACAGCGAAGAGCTCATGAAAGTATGCCGTGAACTAACACCAGCGCAAATTGGCAGTTTAATGAAAATTAGCGATAAGCTATCTGGGCTTAACGCAGCACGCTTTAGCGAGTGGGCGCAGCCGTTTACACAAAGTAATGCTAAACAAGCAGTGCTTGCCTTTAATGGCGATGTATACGGCGGTTTAGATGCAAGCACGCTTAAAGCTAGCGAGCTTGATTACGCACAAAACCATTTACGTATCCTTTCTGGCTTATACGGCTTATTAAAACCACTTGATTTAATGCAAGCTTACCGTCTTGAAATGGGCACTAAGCTTGAAAACTCGCGTGGCAAAAACTTATACGAGTTTTGGGGCAGCGTAATAGCGAACAAACTAAACGACGTATTAAAAGCACAAGACGCACAATACCTCGTTAACCTTGCTTCAAACGAATACTTTAAAGCGGTAGATAAAAAAGCATTAAATGCACAAATTATTACCCCACACTTTAAAGACTGTAAAAACGGTCAATACAAGGTAATTAGCTTTTACGCTAAAAAAGCACGCGGCATGATGGCGCGCTACATTATCGAAAATAAAGTAACGCAATTAAGTCAGCTTAAAGAGTTTACTGTGGCGGGTTATTACTTTAGCCCTGAGGCAACAGTTAAAGAGCTTGAGCCGGTATTTATGCGCGACGAACAAAATTAGGTCATAAGCTTAAATAAACAATTGAAAAGCCATGCATTGCATGGCTTTTTTGATACTGGCGTTATATTTGCAACTATATCTAATATTAATGAGATTATTAATTAAATAGGTGCAAACAAAATGATCAGTATTCCGTCAGTTGGCGAAGCCGAAAAACTAATAGAGGAAAAGCTCGGAGGGTGGTTTGATGTTGTTATCAGCCATATCCCTAATTTTATAGTGGCAATTGTAATTGCCATAGTATTTTCAATATTGGCGCGCTTTGCTGGCAAGCTGATGAAAAACGTATTACGCCGCTCACTCGACTCAACGCAAATTGCCGATTTAATGGCGTCAATATTTAAAGTTATTGTGTTGTGCATAGGTTTATTTATAGCGCTCGATTTTGTTGGCTTAAAAGGCACCGTTACTTCGCTACTTGCTGGTGCGGGTATTGTGGGTTTAGCCATTGGTTTTGCGTTTCAAGACATGACCGAAAATCTAATTGCTGGTATAGCAATGGGTGTACGTAAGCCATTTAAAACAGGTGATGTAATAGAAACCGATGATGTGTTTGGTTCGATACATTCTATAAACCTACGTAACACGCTAATAGAGAGCTTTTACGGGCAACTAATACTTGTACCAAACAAAGTCTTATTTAGAAATGTACTAAAAAATTACACCACGCTAGGTATAAGACGTATAGAAGTACCTGTAGGTATTTCGTACGGCGATGACATAGAAAAAGCAAAAGACGTTATAGTCGAAAAAATTAACGAATTTGACTTTGTAATACGTAAAGACGAAACCGCTGTATACGCTGAAGGTTTTGGCGACAGCAGCATTAACTTACTGGTGTGGTTTTGGATTAAATACCCAGGCGAGCCTGACTTTATGACGGTACGCCACAAAGGTGTTGTTGCCGTTAAGCAAGCATTAGACGAAGCTGATATTAGTATTCCTTTCCCAATTCGTACGCTCGATTTTGGCATTAAAGGGGGTGAAAAACTCGATGCCATGATAAGCGATAAAATAAGCCAGCAATCATCAAATAAAGACAGTAGCGACGGTGCTGACTCTAGCCAAAGTGAGTAATTTAGTTAAAGCTCATTAGGCAAAAGCATTGGGAAATAGTTACTTACCAACAGCGCATTTTTACAGAGTAAAAATGCGCTTTTTTTATAAACGGATTATTAGCTAAAAGTTTAAATACCTAGTTTTGTGTTTATTGAATATCAATTCTAATTAGTTGCGTTTGGCCATGGGAGTATTAACAAGTAAAAGTAGTGTTTACCCAACGATTTTCTCACTGCCTTTGCTGCACACTCTGAAATAACGCCCTCATCTATTTCAATAACTAAATCATCCTTTTTAAGCCCGTTAGGTCGGCTAAAGAATCTGTGTAAGCTTTTTCAGTATCAATTGGGTTAACTTAAGGGTTAAAAGAGCGAAGACAAACACGCTAGCATCAATTCTAAATTTATCTTCATAAGTATAAGTATTAGTGTGAGCTATCGTTTTAAGGGGAGGAATAATCGTATTGCTTAGGCTTTATTTTATCTTTTTCACAGCAGCAAAACTTGCCTTAAACTGAATATAAAAAAGCGCAGCTTGTGTTGTAGTAACAAGCCGCGCTTATGAATTAGTCATACAAATAGGTTTTTGTGGTGCGTATTAAATAACGCTAATTTTGTTACGAATGATTTTAACCCCATCTATATTTTCTAGAAATTTTTGAGCCAGTGCGCGCTGAAAACCAGTTTGTGCTTCACCGTATAAATCTACTTCACCATTTTTTACCTGCACACGAATATCACTTAACGCTAGGTTAGGGTTAGTTCGTAGGGTGTTGGTGATAGTTTGTTGTAGGTTAGGTTGAGTGGCTACACTGCTTACTACGGCCATGTTGGTTGCTGCACTTACCTTTGTAGCGCAAGCTAATAAAAATAAACAACAAAATGATACTAAAGCGATAGTTAACTTGAAGCGGTTCATAACTTAATCCTTACATTACGGTGAATAGTGCAGCCACAAAATNTCGGCTAGGTTATCTTTGTAGTTACAATTTCGGTGCCAATTTTAACGCTATGAAATATAAGGTGATTTTATTAAGTGGGAATTAAGGTGGGCAAAAATTACATTTAAATGAGTATGAGTTACATGCTTGGGTTACATATGTAACAGGTACAAACACCAGAGCCTGTAAGGCTTGCATTAAAAAAGCCGACAAAAGTCGGCTTAGAATAAAAGTATGTTAGGTTACTTTTTCTTTTTAACCTTGGCCTTTTTCTTGACTTTCATTTTTACTGGATCTTTACGCTTTTTAGCCGGCGGCTTAGCTTCTTTATGCTGTGGCTCAACACCTTTAATTACACGGCGTTTTAGTTTTTGTTCAACGTAGCGCTCTACTTTATACAAAATACCAATGTCGTGTGCTTCAACTAATGATATTGCAATCCCTTTTTTACCAGCACGGCCAGTACGACCAATACGGTGTACGTATACGTCGGCAGTGCGCGGCATATCAAAGTTAATAACGTGGCTGATGTCAGATACGTCAATACCACGTGCAGCTACGTCGGTAGCAATTAAGATACGTGTTTTGCCACTGTGGAAGTTTTCCATGGCTTTCATACGTTTGTCTTGTGGCATTTCGCCGCGTAACCAAGCTGCTTTAACGCCGTTATTGGTTAGCTCGCCAATCAGTGTTTCTAAACGCTCACGGGTTTTAACAAACACAATTGCTTTAGTCACGTCTGGACCATTTAAGGTATTTACTAAAAGCTCTAGTTTATGATGATAGTCATCGGCTAAATGTACCCACTGGTGAATTTTAGCTTTTTCTTTACGTGACGATTCAGCTTCTAATAGAGCTGGGTCGTTTAATGTTTTTTCAGCAAACCTTTCTACGCTGTCACCTTCGAGTGTTGCTGAGAATAAAAAACATTGGCGACGATTTTTAGCTTCGTCACAAATACGGCTCATTTCTTTTTTGAAACCCATATCTAACATGCGATCTGCTTCATCGATAATAAGCATTTCTACGTGTTCAGCATGAAAGTTTTCGGTTTCTAGGTATTCCATTAATCGACCTGGTGTGGCGATTAAAATATCGTTATTTTTTTCAAAAATTTCTTTATGCGTGCCGTAGTTAATACCGCCTGTTACTACACCAATTTTTAGGTGTGTGCGTTTAGCTAGCAGTTCACATTGTTCATGAATTTGATAAGCCAACTCACGAGTCGGGGTCATAACGAGGACGCGCGCAAAACCAGGATCACGACGTGGGAAATCCAGTAAGTACTGAATAGCCGGAATTAAAAATGCCGCTGTTTTACCTGTACCAGTAGGCGCAGATGCTAAAATATCGCGCCCCTGTAGTGCTTCAGGAATAGCTTGTTGTTGAATGCTGGTTGGCGTCTCGTAGCCCATTTTATTAATGGCATCGAGTAGCTTGTTATCAAGATCAAATTCAGAAAATTGCATAGAGTGTCTAAAATAAGGGACAATTACCCTGATTATACGCGCTATGCTGCGCTTGGTGAATGAAAAGGTGAAAAAATGTCTGGTTTTGTATTTAAACAATTTAAAGTTGAACACGACGACTGTGCAATGAAAGTTTCTACCGATGGCATTTTGCTTGGCGCATGGGCTAATTTAAGCGGTGCAAAGTCATTACTTGATATAGGCACAGGGACCGGCTTACTAGCATTAATGTGTAAGCAGCGCAGTAATGAGCTTGATATAACTGCGGTAGAAATTGACGAAAGCGCCTATACCCAAGCATTACAAAATGTAGCTAATAGTCCGTGGCCAACAATAAGTATTAAGCACCAAACTATTCAAAGCTTTAGTAGTGAAGTTAAATTTGATGTTGTTATCTCTAATCCACCGTATTTTAATCACAGTTTAAAAGGCGATAATGCTGCGCGTAATACCGCACGCCATACCGACGGCTTAAGTTTTGAAGAGTTAATAAATGCCTTTAAACGCTTAAGCCATAGTGGTTCTCGCTTTAGCTTAATACTCCCAAGCGTTGAAGGCGCATTATTTATTGAGCTTGCTACTCAAAATGGGCTTTATTTAAATGCTCATTGCCAAGTAAAAGCCACGCCTAATAAAGATATTAGCCGCAGTTTAATGGCATTTAGCTACGTAAAAAGCGATATAGAAACATCAATTCTGTGTATTAGAAACTTAGATAATACCTACACCGCTGATTATATAGCTCTGTGCAAAGCATTTTATTTGAAAATGTAAAGCAATTGTAAAATAGGAACGAATAACGCAATGAATCGCCCCGTGTTTGCCAGAGACTCAATAACTTGAGAAACTGGAACTATGAAAAAATCAAATCGCTATACATCAGAATTTCGTGAACGTGCAATTAGGCTTGTTACCACACAACAGCATGAATACCCTTCTCTTTGGGCTGCGCTAGTATC
The DNA here is from genome assembly GCF_000498015.1 of Pseudoalteromonas sp. TAE79. Taxonomy (NCBI): domain Bacteria; kingdom Pseudomonadati; phylum Pseudomonadota; class Gammaproteobacteria; order Alteromonadales; family Pseudoalteromonadaceae; genus Pseudoalteromonas; species Pseudoalteromonas sp. TAE79. The sequence goes on along the minus strand of NZ_AUTL01000087.1, from coordinate 637 downwards.
GATTTCAGATAAACTGGGATGTACCCCAGAAACACTTAGAGCATGGGTCAAGAAATCTCAAGCTCAACCGTCTAAACCCTCTTCTAATACGCCATCAACTGAAGAACGCCTTGCCATCTTAGAGCGCGAGAATAAAGAGCTCAAGCGAACGAATGATATCCTGAGGCAAGCTGCCGCTTTTTTCGCCCAAGCGGAGCTCGACCGCAAACAGAAGTAATAGTGGATTTTATTGATGCTTGCAGAGAGCATTACGGTGTCGAGTCAATTTGCAAGGAATTGCCGATTGCACCATCAACGTATTATTCTCATAAACAGATACAAAGAGAGCCTGAGCGACTGTCTAACCGCAAAAAGCGTGATGCTGAGCTGATAATACTCATTCGCGAAGTGTGGGAGGATAATATGTCAGTTTATGGTGCAAGAAAAATATGGAAGCAGCTACAGCTTGACGACCATCAAGTCGCCCGCTGTACAGTCGAACGATTGATGCGAGTTATGGGAATTCAAGGTGTTCGTCGGGGTAAAGCACATAAGACAACGATACCTGACGAGCAACAAGATAAGCCACTTGATTTAGTTAATCGTCAATTTACTGCTGAGCAGCCAAATCAACTTTGGGTAGCTGACATCACCTATG
>NZ_AUTL01000086.1:0-3585 GCF_000498015.1 Pseudoalteromonas sp. TAE79 | reverse complement strand
TGAATCGCCCCGAGTTCATCGGAGACCAGTTTGTTTAAGTCAGGCCACTTTACCTGACTCGTTTAAATTATCATAGTAGTCTGTTTCATATTGAGCTGGTGAAATATACCCAATTGAAGATAATAAGCGTTGATTATTAAACCAATTGACCCACTCTAACGTTGCGTATTCAACAGCATCAACATTCTTCCACGGGCCATTTCTGCGAATAATCTCTGTTTTAAATAATCCATTTATTGTTTCAGCCAATGCATTGTCATAAGAGTCACCCACACTGCCTACAGACGCTTGAATTCCAGCTTCAGCAAGTCGCTCAGTGTATCGTATAGACAAATATTGGCTGCCTCTGTCGCTGTGGTGAATTAACCCTTCGGGGTTGCCACGATGCCAAATAGCTTGCTCTAACGCATCAAGAATAAGCTCTGTGTGCATTGTCGTTGATACACGCCAACCTACAATGTATCGTGAAAAAACATCTATCACGAAAGCGACATAAACAAACCCACTCCATGTGGCAAGTAGAGTAAGAGGCAGAACGTAGTCGAACTATTTTTCTGCCTCTCCTCTCCGAACCGTACGTGCACCTTTCAGCGCATACAGCTCTCCGCTTAATTGTGGCTTACAGCCATTACAACATCGCTGTAGCGAGATGTGACAGTATTTCTCATTTCATCTCTAAGATAAGGGTTTGATTCAGGTAATCGCCAACGGAAGGGCAACTTAGGACTGCTCACCAGTCGATATAGTGAAGCGCTACATAAATTACCTCGATTGCTTTTACCAAATAATACCCAAGTCTTGGCCTGATTTGGCGTCGGTCGTTTTATCCACTTCATCATTAATGACTTAACGGAGCAACGATATTTCCGCGCTAGCCATTTTGCTAATTTCCAGAAAACTATACGATCAATTTTACTGTAAACTTTAGCGGTATAATCAGTATGACGATAAAATTGCGCCCAGCCTTTAAGCTTGCGGCTGAGTTGTTCAACTTTGTCTATCTTGCTACAACTGTGATCACTGGATAAAGCTTGGCTCAAGGAATGAGAAAATGCTTTAGCCTTACCATGTGGAATACCAGACACCACACGCATATTCCCTTTAGGACCACGTTTCCTTATGATCCTATGACCAAGGAAGATAAATCCATCATTCACATGCGTAATATGGGTTTTCTCCATGTTAAGTGTGAGTTTAAGTTTACCTTCAAGAAAATTTCGACACTGATCACGAATGGCTTCTGCTTGTTGTTTGTTACCTTTGACAATCACAAGAAAGTCATCGGCATAACGACAATAAGCAACCCCAGGTTTCCATTGTCTATTTTCCTCTAGTGCAATGGTACGCTTATCTTGGATTGTACGATTCCAGTACCAGCGATCTTTACGTGCTTTCTTGCTCAAGTAGCATTTATCCAAATACTGATCAAATTCGTTGAGCATGATATTTGACAATAATGGAGAAATGACACCACCTTGTGGTACGCCTTCGCTTGTTGCACAGAATAGATTACGTTCAATATGTCCTGCTTTGATGAACCGCCAGAGCAATTCATTAAATCGTCGACAATTGATACGCTTACGCACACATGTCATCAGTAATTGATGGTGGACTGTATCAAAATAACTTGATAAATCCCCTTCAATTACCCAGCGCCCACGTGGTTCACTTGAGCCTGTCATTTGTAACTTAACAGTTCTAATGGCGTGATGGACACTGCGTTCAGGTCTAAAACCATAGGATAGTGAATGAAAATCATTTTCCCATATCGGCTCCATTGCCATGAGCATGGCACGTTGCACTATTCTGTCTCTTAAGGTGGGTATGCCTAAAGGGCGTTGCTTTCCATTCGCTTTAGGAATATAAATTCGTCTGGCAGGCATTGGTTGATAATTACCCGAGAGTAAATCATTTCTGATCCCATCTAAGTAATCAGTCAGCTTATCCTGTAAGTGAATTTTAGTTATTCCATCAACGCCAGGTGTTTTGGCACCTTTTGAAGAAAGCGTTACTTCAGCCGCTTGGCAAAGCCATTGTGGGTGACTGATAAGGCGCAGTAATCGATTAACGCGACGCGCTTTATCGGTTGCTGTCCATGTTGCTAATTTACGTTGCAGTTCGCTGATTATCACAGGTCTTCACCTCATTAAGGTCAGGTAATTTGCTTGCGCAAATCAATTAAACTGCGCCCCTTCGCCATGTAATGGGCTTTCCCCATCTCAGACTACTACGAACGCTCCGCCAGCTTGTTTGTCATCGGGGTCGTGCTCCCTTAGCATTCAAACAAACCTTCCCCGGTTTACCTATCTGAACTCGAACATATTGGGGTGGATGCCGATCGCAGTCTTTAACCTTATCGTGCTGTAAGGTGATAATACTTAAACGCTGAATTGTGATTTAGCGTTTATCCATTGATAAATACCTACGTGTGATTTATCAAGTCGGCAATAATACTCATACATTTAGTATTATTGCAGCATCATATTGCCTGTTAATTCGTGTAGGCAATGGCGACGTTTCAGCCCATAGATGCGGGTTAATCGGTTCATGTACTTCATCCGTCCAATACTTAGTCTAGAAGAGCATCTTGGCGTAACGAATTCGCCTCACTCCCCGTTGTCAGCGAGTTCCATCACCTTATCAGCATACGATAAGTCACTGCCGCTCAGACTCAACTATCTGCACAACCAGATAGTGCCATAAACAATTTGGCTCCTACCGTATTGCTCATGTATTTCAGATAGACTCGTGGTTCATTAAAGCATTCCTTGCTAGTGCTGAACTCCGGGCACACCATAGGTGATGTCAGCTACCCAAAGTTGATTTGGCTGCTCAGCAGTAAATTGACGATTAACTAAATCAAGTGGCTTATCTTGTTGCTCGTCAGGTATCGTTGTCTTATGTGCTTTACCCCGACGAACACCTTGAATTCCCATAACTCGCATCAATCGTTCGACTGTACAGCGGGCGACTTGATGGTCGTCAAGCTGTAGCTGCTTCCATATTTTTCTTGCACCATAAACTGACATATTATCCTCCCACACTTCGCGAATGAGTATTATCAGCTCAGCATCACGCTTTTTGCGGTTAGACAGTCGCTCAGGCTCTCTTTGTATCTGTTTATGAGAATAATACGTTGATGGTGCAATCGGCAATTCCTTGCAAATTGACTCGACACCGTAATGCTCTCTGCAAGCATCAATAAAATCCACTATTACTTCTGTTTGCGGTCGAGCTCCGCTTGGGCGAAAAAAGCGGCAGCTTGCCTCAGGATATCATTCGTTCGCTTGAGCTCTTTATTCTCGCGCTCTAAGATGGCAAGGCGTTCTTCAGTTGATGGCGTATTAGAAGAGGGTTTAGACGGTTGAGCTTGAGATTTCTTGACCCATGCTCTAAGTGTTTCTGGGGTACATCCCAGTTTATCTGAAATCGATACTAGCGCAGCCCAAAGAGAAGGGTATTCATGCTGTTGTGTGGTAACAAGCCTAATTGCACGTTCACGAAATTCTGATGTATAGCGATTTGATTTTTTCATAGTTCCAGTTTCTCAAGTTATTGAGTCTCTGGCAAACACGGGGCGATTCA
>NZ_AUTL01000085.1:0-31362 GCF_000498015.1 Pseudoalteromonas sp. TAE79 | reverse complement strand
CTAAGTATAGGGCGTTGCGCTATTTTGCACGCTGACCCACCAATACTGCCGAAACAGGTTACGGTTAGTTGTGTACCTCTAACTTCTTATGGCTTCCTTCAGACCCCACCGTTGGCCAGTGACGCCCTTGCCATTCAGATTATCTTCCCCTTAGTCAGGGTGATAAGGCATCTTTCAGCCTATCGGGTTTGCCAGCTTCGCTGGGCAAACAAAAAAAACGACGCTAAAAAGCGCCGTTTCATTATTAATAATAATTTAAATTTACTTAGTTAAATCATCAAAAAACTTTTTAACACCGTCAAAAAAGCCTTGCTCTTTAGGACGATTTTTCGAGCTATCTGTACCCATACTTTCATCTAACTCTTGCAGTAGTTCACGTTGACGCTCGTTAAGATTAACTGGCGTTTCGATTACTACCTTACAAATTAGATCGCCTTGGGCACCACTTCGAACAGACTTAACGCCTTTGCCACGCATACGGAACATTTTGCCCGTTTGCGTTTCAGAAGGTATTTTAAGTTTTGCACGACCATCAAGTGTAGGCACCTGAATTTCGCCACCAAGACCTGCTGTTGTAAAGCTAATTGGTACTTCACAGTATAAATTATTTGCTTCACGTACAAATATTTCATGTTCGCGAACAGATACTTGCACGTACAAGTCGCCAGATGGCGCGCCGTGCATTCCGGCTTCACCTTCACCAGTTAAGCGGATACGGTCTCCTGTATCAACGCCAGCTGGAATTTTAACTGAAAGCGTTTTAGTTTTTTCTACGCGGCCCTGACCATGACATTTGTTACAAGGGTCTGAAATAATCTGACCTTGTCCCTGACACGTTGGACACGTTTGCTGAACAGCAAAGAAACCCTGGCGCATTTGTACCTGGCCAGCACCATGACATGTAGTACATGTTTTAGGCTTTGAACCTGCTTTAGCACCACTGCCATCACACGGCTCACAACCCACCCATGTTGGCACTTTAATTTCAACTTCTTTACCACGAACCGCTTCTTCTAAGCTCAAGTCCATGTTGTAACGTAAGTCAGAACCACGTTGTTGACGAGATTGACGTCGACGACCGCCGCCACCAAAAATATCGCCAAATACGTCACCAAATACATCACCAAAATCGCCATGACCGCCACCAAAGCCGCCATGACCACCGCCACCGCCTTGCTCAAATGCCGCGTGACCATGTTGGTCATACATTTGGCGTTTTTGAGGATCGGTTAAAATCTCGTAAGCTTCTTTAACTTCTTTAAATTTAGTTTCAAGCTCTTTATCGCCTGCGGTACGATCTGGATGATATTTCATCGCTAAGCGTTTATACGCTTTTTTTATGTCTCGCTCACTCGCATCTTTGCTTACGCCGAGGGCTTCGTAATAATCGCGTTTTGACATATCTATCACACTACTCTTTTCTGTTTGCAGCGTGAGCTGCTGGATAAACCGATAAATCGCATCGATTTATCATTGAATTTTTAAACCTTAAATACATGCAAAAGGCGCGACAAGCTATTGCTCGCGCGCCTCAATTGTTCATCCTAACCTAAACACTCGATTGAGTTAAGTGTTTTTGGCTAGCGAGAAGCGTTAGCAACAATTACTTGTCGTCTTTCACTTCTTCGAACTCTGCATCAACAACGTCGTCGTCTTGCTTAGCTGATTGCTGTTGCTCGCCTGCATCTGCTGAACCTTGCTGTGCTTTCGCTTGTGCAATTTCCATTAGTTTTTGAGACTTTTCAGCAAGAGCTTGAGTTTTAGCTTCAATCTCTTCTTTGTTGTCGCTCTTAATAGCAGCTTCTAAATCTACAACAGCCGCTTCAATCGCTTCTTTGTCTTCGCTTGGTAATGCATCGCCAGCTTCTTCAATTTGCTTACGAGTACCGTGTACTAGAGCATCAGCTTGGTTACGAGCAGCTACAAGTTCTTCAAACTTTTTATCGTCTTCAGCATGTGCTTCTGCATCACGAACCATTTTTTCAACTTCTTCATCGCTTAGGCCTGAAGATGCTTGAATTGTGATTTTTTGCTCTTTACCTGTATCTTTATCTTTTGCAGATACATGTAAGATACCATCGGCATCAACATCGAATGTTACTTCGATTTGCGGTGTACCACGTTGTGCTGGGCGAATACCTTCTAGGTTAAATTGACCTAGAGATTTATTGTCGCTTGAACGTTTACGCTCACCTTGTAACACGTGAATTGTTACAGCAGATTGGTTATCTTCAGCTGTTGAGAATGTTTGCGATTTCTTAGTAGGAATCGTCGTGTTTTTCTCAATCAATGCTGTCATTACTGAACCCATTGTCTCAATACCAAGAGATAATGGAGAAACGTCTAGTAATAGTACATCTTTGACGTCACCAGCAAGTACACCACCTTGAATCGCTGCGCCTACTGCAACTGCTTCATCAGGGTTTACGTCTTTACGTGGTTCTTTACCGAAGAAATCAGCAACTGTTTTTTGTACTAAAGGCATACGTGTTTGGCCACCAACAAGAATAATATCGTTGATGTCGCTTACTGATAAATCAGCATCAGCAAGTGCACGTTTAAGTGGCTCTAGAGATTTAGTTACTAAATCTTCAACTAGTGATTCAAGCTTAGCACGTGTTAGTTTCACGTTCATGTGCTTAGGACCAGATGCATCAGCAGTTACATACGGAAGGTTTACTTCAGTTGATTGTGCAGATGAAAGTTCAATTTTTGCTTTTTCAGCAGCTTCTTTAACACGTTGCATTGCAAGAGGATCAGTTTTTAAGTCTAAACCTTGATCTTTCTTGAATTCAGCTACTAAGTAGTTGATTACACGATTATCGAAATCTTCACCACCTAAGTGAGTATCACCGTTTGTAGCAAGTACTTCAAAAGTGTGCTCGCCTTCAACTTCATCAATTTCAATGATTGATAAATCGAAAGTACCGCCACCTAAGTCATATACTGCAACGATGTTTTCGCCACGGTTTTTATCCATACCGTAAGCAAGTGCCGCAGCAGTTGGCTCATTGATAATACGTTTAACTTCAAGACCCGCAATACGACCAGCATCTTTAGTAGCTTGGCGTTGTGAATCGTTAAAGTATGCAGGTACTGTGATTACGGCTTCAGTTACTTCTTCACCTAAGAAGTCTTCAGCTGTTTTCTTCATTTTTTTCAGTACTTCAGCAGAAATTTGTGGTGCAGCGCGTTTTTCGCCACCCGCTTCTACCCATGCATCGCCGTTATCAGCTTTAATAATTTTGAACGGCATGATGCCGATATCACGTTGAACTTCTTCGTCTTCAAAACGACGACCAATTAAACGCTTAATTGCAAATAATGTATTTGTCGGGTTAGTAACCGCTTGACGTTTAGCAGATTGACCTACTAAAGTTTCTCCGTCTTGCGTATAAGCAATAATAGACGGGGTTGTGCGATCGCCTTCCGCGTTTTCAATAACACGTGCTTTGCCACCATCAAGTACTGCAACACAAGAGTTTGTAGTACCTAAATCGATTCCAATAATTTTACCCATGAAACTTCTCCAACTTCAATATTCGTTAATACGTTCGATGACATAGTAAATAGGGATGCGCCAAACTTATTTCAACTGTAAAAATGAAAAAAAATCCATTTTTTGTGATTTATTTACAAAATAACCCTAATAATTGTAAGGAATGGTGATTTTTGCACCGCCAGAGACGCTTTTAATTACTGGTCTGACTAGTTTGGTTGTGTTATAAATTTATTAAATCGCACTACTATAAAAGGACATCTTCATGCATTTTGAACAATTACTTCTCCAAGCTGCAAAAATTGGAAGTTCAGACAATACCGAACAATTAACTAGCACAATGCAATTTCCAGAAAACTGGTGCCAAGGCAGAACTGCTTTTGGTGGGCTCTCAGCCGCACTGTTGTATCAAGCTATCAGAGGAAAAGTATCTAATGATCGTCGCCTACTCTCACTCAGTACAAATTTTGTAGGGCCATTACTAGCTGATACTCCTTTTTCGTTATCGGTAGAAATATTACGACAAGGTAAAAGCAGCACACAGGTACTCGCCAAAGCGATTCAAAATGAACAAGTGTGTGTAATTGTACAAGCGTGTTTTGCTAAAAGTAGAGAGTCGGGTGTAAATGTGCCTGTTTCAAAGTCTTTAGGGTTAAAACCGGTAGACGAGCGCCAAACTCTACCTTTTATTAAAGGCCAAATGCCTGAATTTTTTCAACATGTTGATTTATGCCCTCAACAAGGTGCCATGCCATTTAGCAGCGCAGAAACTTCTCACTTAGGGGGCTGGATGCGCTTTAAGCATACGCCCGAACAAATAACTGAAGCGCATGTAATTGCATTAACAGATGCATGGCCACCTACGTTATTACAAATGTTTAAACAACCCGCTCCAGCTAGCAGCATGTCATGGTATTTAGAGTTTGTACAAGAGCCAAACTTAACACCTGGAGAATGGCTTGGCTTTGAAGCAATCACTCATCATTCAAAAGATGGCTATGGTTTAGAAGATGGCTGTATATGGTCACAATCCGGTGAGCTAATAGCGCTTACACGTCAAACAGTGGCGTTATTTGATTGATGAGTGGGTTTGGCCTTCATCAACAATTCTTTTATAAGTACCGTTTTGCTTGATGAGCGCCAAACCAATATCAAACTCAGTAGCTAAAGAGAGGTTATTAAAATAAGCAGGTCGCTCTGCTTTTGGAAATAAAGTGTAAATTTGCACAGCTTCGGGTGATTTATGTTGATTGTAGTAATAGTAAAAAATACGCTTGTCTAACACAATTACATCCACCCAACCTTTTAACAGCTTATCTACTTGCGCTTTTTGATTAATAACCTCTTGATATGAGCTAAAGTGTTTAACATCACTTTTAAATATAGAAGGCAGATATGCAGTTGCATTTTGAAAAGCAAGAACGTTTTTATTAAACATGCCTTCTATTTTATCAATATTATATTTATTTCGCTTGAGTGTAATGGCTACATTTTCATAACTAAGTACCGGTTTACTTGAGTAAATACCAGGACTACTTCTTCCTGCATAATTTATAAGTATATCCACTCCTTTATTATGCAATTGATGCTCAGCGCGTTTATTAGACATATATTGCACATTAATATTGGCAAATCCATTAGCCTTTAACGCGGCTTTAATTAAACCTAGGTGTATACCCGAGTCTGTTTTTGCAAAAACATAGGGCGGAATTGATGCGCTCGCGGCGATAATTACTTCTCGCTCTTTATTAATTGCCACAGCATTATGCGAACAAATAAAGAGCCACATTAATATGCAGTACAAATAATATTTCACACGCTTCCTTTATATAACGAGCAGCTTGATGGCAGAACGCGTTGTATTAATGTATTAAATATAGCAAAATTGAAGAAATATTCTTCTTGCTTGGTATTAAATTGCAAACTGTCTGCCCCTGTTGTGATCTGATCATAGATATACCTCGCATAATCGCAAAACAAATGGCGATATGCCCACATTGTCACCATAAACTTTGCGAAGCCGATGTTAATCACGACAGTCGCATAGTTGCACTAAGCTTTAGCGCACTATTAATGCTGCTCAGCAGTATGTTTTACCCTTTTATTTCATTTAGTAGTAGCGGTATAACTCAAACTATTACACTACCCGACGCGGCTCGAATTTTATTTAATTATGATAGTGAGCTGCTTGGCTTATTTATTGATTTGAGCATTATTGCCCTGCCCATGGGTTTGCTTCTTATTTTAATTCCTTTGCATCTTGGGCTTTTAAAAACATTACCAGAGGGCATTGCAAGGCGACTACTAAAGTTCACTTTGGCGTTAGAGCCTTGGATTATGTCGGAAATATTTTTAATTGGCGTACTTGTTAGTATGGTTAAAATCATGTCGCTGGCTGATATTAGCTTCGGCACGAGTTTTTGGGCTTATGTGGGGTTTGTTATTTTATACATAGCTGCACTTGTTCACTTAAATCGCCCACGCTTATGGGCTCAAATAAAGCCTGTAAAAGTACTCGAAGGCGCAGAGCATGCTAAACGTGCAATAGATGAAAATATTAAAGCCTGCCATGTGTGCCATCAACTATGTACCGGTAATATTTGCCAGCGTTGCCATACAAAAACACACGTCAGAAACCCTTATAGCGTACAAAAAGCAGCAGCTTGGCTAATTACTTCTGTTGTTTGTTATATTCCAGCTAATGTTTTACCTATTATGCATACCACTAGCCTTGGGGATGAATCACCTTCTACTTTAATTGGTGGCGTAATTACACTTTGGAAAAGTGGCTCCTACCCCATTGCTGCCATTATATTTTTAGCCAGTGTTGTTGTGCCGCTTGCAAAAGCATTTGTACTCAGCTTTTTATGCTTTATGGTTACAAGGCCTGCAAACAGACACACAAAAAGTTATACACGAATTTATCAACTGACAGAGTTTATTGGCAAATGGTCGATGATAGATGTATTTGTAGTGGCTATTTTAGTTGCCTTGGTTCAATTGGGTAATTTAATGTCAGTAACGCCAGGATTAGGCATTGTATTTTTTACAGTTATGGTAATATGCCAAATGATGGCTGCCCATGCCTTTGACCCACGCTTATTGTGGGATTCCCCTAAAAACAAAAAATCAGAGAACAAAGCATGACCGAAACCGCCGAAATAACAAAAGAACCGAAAATTTCCGCTATCTGGATCATTCCGGCAATTGCGCTTTTAGTGGGCATGTGGATGTTATACCAATACCAAGCTAATAAAGGCCCTACTATTTTTATCGAAATGCCACAAGCAGAAGGTATTATTGCAGGTAAGACTGAAATAAAAGTGCGCAGTGTAAAAATAGGTCAAATTGATCATGTTCGGCTATCCGACACGCAAGACAGCGTAATTGCTCGCGCGCAAATAGATAAAAATTACAACGAGCTACTGACTAACGATGCCAAAATTTGGGTCGTGAAACCACGCATTGATGAAACAGGTATTAGCGGGATGAGTACGTTATTGTCTGGTGTATATTTAGAGTTTTCACCCGGTGAAAGTAAAGAACTAAAAGAGCGTTTTAAGTTACAAGATGAACCAGCCCTCATTGGTAAAGATGTGAAAGGTGGTCGTTTTAGATTAATGAGTTACAACGCTGAAGTACTTGATGTAAGCACCGGTATATTCTTCAAAAATTATAAAATAGGGCAAATAGAAACCGCCACTTTTGATTGGGAAAACCAAGCAATGAAGTATGGCGTATTTATTAAAGCCCCTTATCAAAATCTGATCACCATGAACTCAATATTTTGGGTGAACGCAGGAATTGAAATTGACCTATCTGCCGATGGTATCAATATTAATACGGGCTCTTTGAGTAAACTATTAAAAGGCGGTATTTCGGTAGGTTTACCTGAACAACAGGCCCCGGGTGAAATAGCACAAGATGGGCATAGCTTTTCATTAAGCCAAAGCTATAAAGAGGCGTTAGAAGAGCGCTTTTATGATTTTGATTACTACCTAATTGAATTTGAACAATCAGTTCGAGGACTACGCACAGGTGCACCTGTCGAATACAGAGGTATGCGTGTAGGTACTGTTGTTGAAACCCCTGCCAATGTAATTATTGACGGTAAACCTGCCCACTTTAGAAANCAGTGCTTATAAAAGTAGAATACGGACGTTTGTATCATGACAGTGCTTCAGCAAAAGAGTATTGGCAAGGTAGTTTAAAAGGCTGGATTGAAAGTGGTATGCGCGCCTCGTTAAAGCCTGGTAATTTATTAACGGGTGCTGTGTATGTAGATTTTGATATATACCCCGACGCGCCAGAAGCGCACCTAGGTAAACTTGTGCAGTATGATGTTTTTCCGAGTATTTCTAGCGGTATAACTGTATTAGCAGATCAAGTTTCTGACGTACTTAATAAGGTAAATAACTTAAAAGTTGAAGATAGCTTGGCACAAATGCAAGCTACATTTACCGATTACCGAGCGCTTGCTAATGAAATGCGAGAGCTGCTAAGCCAAAAAGATACACAAAACTTACCTGGCGACTTTAACCGTAATTTCGAAAAGATGACGAAAAGCATGGAGCAGTTTGAAGTCACTATGCGCCAATTTGATAAAACCATGGCCAGTTACCAAGCCGGTTCTGAACTTCATCATCAAATACAGCAAACGTTAAAAGAGTTTAAACGTTTAAGTGAGGGCCTACAGCCTCTAACTCGCGGATTAAACGAGCAACCTAATATGCTAATTTTTGATAAATCATTACCAGCAGATCCAAAACCAAGGAAGCAATAATGAAATCGTTATTTTTAACTGCAAGTTTATTATTACTATTGGCAGGTTGTAGTTCATCAATACAAACTGCGACACAGTATTACCAGTTTGAGCAGCCTATAGGTGCATCGTCTCGAAACGTTGCAGATACAGATGCGCAACTAAGAATACAAACGGTTGTACTTAGAGGCGCTTTAAATAATTTGGGCATTGCTATGAAAATAGATAGCAACCAAATTCATGCTGCAAATTATAACCTGTGGGGCGAATCGCCGGATGTAATGCTTACTGCAACAGCCCAGCAAACACTTTTTAATGCTATGCCCAACTGGATGGTAATAAAAGGCTTACCGGTCATTACTGAACTTGATCAACAAACGTTTTATGAGCTTGAATACGAAATTCACCACTTTAATGGCGATATGCAAGGTAACACTGATATTTCTGGGCTTTGGCGTTTATATTACACACACCCTGAAACAGGCCGACGCCTTATAAGTATTAATAATTTTTCGCAATTGGTCCCTATTGATGATGATGGCTATGACGGTTTAGTTTCAACACTTGAAGCAACATGGCTAAATATAAACCTAAATGTTGCAAAACAAATAGAACAAGCAAGACTTTAATCATTAAGTGACAATATAATCACGGCGGTTTTGTCATCATTGATAACCGCCTTGCCCTCTATTTTAAAACCCAATTTTAACAACACATTCTGCGATGCCCTATTATCTGGTGATGTTATTGCACACAGTTTTGTAATTCCAAATTCATGCTTATATTGCAAAAGTGCGCTGGCCGCTTCAAAAACATAACCCTTTTTTTCAAAACCGCTTACAAGTGCAAAACCTAAATCAGGTTGCAGTAACGCGGCGCGCTTATAAAACCCAACAACGCCAACCATTACAGCATTATGCAAAGTAATAACGTAAGGCCCAAAGCCTTGGTATTTATGAGAAGCAATAAATGACTGATTGATGTACGACTTGGCATCATCAAGGGTATAGATTGCTTTATCACCAATATGCTCTATGAAACTCGCCTGATTAACTAGCTTAAGTAAAATAGCTGCATCAAGCTCATTTGCATGGCGTAACAACAGACGATTTGTTTTAAGTACGGCGTTCAATGTAAGTTTCTCTAAAAAACTTTGTTTAGCATGTAACTTTTTGTTGACTGAAATTAAAAAGCAGATTATTTTTGCGCCGATGTTTTTACAGGCACAACAATAGCGGTTTGCACTCCTTGCACCGTCTGGCGCCAAAGCCAACGCGTTTCACTTAAACAGCTATTTAACATAACTGTTTATGTGTCTCTCCCTCGCGTACAAAAGCAGTGACTTGGAAGATGATTTTACAACAAACTTATCATCTTCTTTGTTTTTGTATAAGCAGTTTAAAAATTAATACTATTTTAATTTTTATACATGCTTTTAATTTTGTGAATACTTAAATGCTTGAACCTTCTGCGTTGAGTTTACTACCACCGTTAGTGGTGGTTGTATTGGCTGTTGTATTACGCCGCCCTATTTTATCTTTACTTATTGGTGCTTTAGTTGGTTTAGTTATCGCCGATCCTGCACAGGTACTTACTAACTTTGCGAGTACATCGCTAAAAGTGATGACAGACGAAACCATCGGCTGGCTAATACTTGTATGTGGTGGCTTTGGTGCTTTAATCGCGCTATTAGTGCGCACAGGTGGTGCATCGGCTTTTGGCAAGTTAGCCCTTAAATACACTAAAGGTAAACGCTCATCTTTGTTTATGACCTTTTGTTTGGGTGTAGTTATTTTTATTGATGACTACTTAAATGCGCTTACCGTGGGTGAAACCATGAAACGCATTACCGATAAATTTAAAGTGAGCCGTGAGATGCTTGCCTATGTTGTAGACTCTACTGCTGCACCAATTTGTGTACTTGTCCCTTTATCTACCTGGGCGGTTTTTTTTGGTGGCTTACTTGTAGATAACGGTATTGCTGAAGAAGGCAAAGGGATTGCGGTTTATATCCAAGCCATACCGTATATGTTTTATGCGTGGTTTGCAGTGCTTGTTGTTTTACTTGTTGTGCTGGGTATTATTCCTGCGATTGGTCCAATGAAAAAAGCAGAGCAAATGGCGCAAATTGAGCAAGCTCAAGTCGATCCAGCCCAATACAATGATGTTCAAACAGCGGATGAATATGCAGTAAAAGCCGTAGAAGAGAACTTTGAAGATGCTGATCCTAAAGGTAAATTACGTAACTTTTTGGTGCCAATTATTTTACTGGTTGCATTTACTGTTTACTTTGAAATAGACGTATACAAAGGCTTATTAGCAACAATGGCGGTCACTCTCCCGTTTTATGCTCTACAAAAATTAATGAGTGTAAGTGAAATGATTGAACGCATGCTTGATGGCTTTAAAAGTATGATCCCCGCTATTGGTACTGTTATAGCTGCGTTTATATTTAAAGATGTATGCGACTTAATTGGTTTGCCTCAGTTTGTTATTGGCAGCTTAAGCCCTTATATGACCGCTGCATATTTACCAGCCGTGGTATTTATTTCAATGGCTATTTTAGCGTTTGCAACAGGGTCTAGCTGGGGTATTTTTGCTGTATCAATTCCCATTGTTATGCCACTGGCTAATGCGGTTGATGCAAACATACCACTGGTCATTGGTGCGCTATTATCGGCTTCCTCTTTTGGTAGCCAAGCGTGTTTTTACTCAGATTCAACCGTACTCGCAGCGCAAGGTTCTGGTTGTAATTTAATGAGCCATGCCGTTACACAATTGCCTTACACGCTAATTGCTGCGGCATTAGCTGTTATAGGCTTTTTAATAATGGCTTAAATTAGCTGAATAAATAAAAACCCCAATGTAGTAATACATTGGGGTTTATTTTTAGCTGTATAAATAAAGCTTATTTTTGTAGTTTAATACCATTGTAATAGGCATCAAGCGTTGTGATTTTAGTTTGATTTGGTAAATCGGCAAAGTCACTTTCTATAAACTTAGTCCCGCGTAATTGCACATTTAAACGTGCAGCATTAGGGTTAAGCATTGTTTGCTTATAGTAGTCTTTTATATCTGCAAGCGTTACTTTTTCAACTTCATCAATCAGCTTTTGCTTAGAATCAAAGGTAAAGTTTTCACGGTACCAATCGTTTATAAGTGGGCTCATTTCGTCACTTAAGTTTTTAGGCTGCTCTTTAAGTGATACAAGGGTAGAGTTTTTCAGCTGCTCAAAAGTCTCTTCGCTCATGTTATCAAGTTCAACTGCGTATTCTTTTTTAAACTTATCAAAACGAGCTTGTATTTCTTTTGGTCCTTTAACTGGTGTTTGAATATACAAACCAATTGCTGAGTAATCTTCAATTGGGCGAGCTAACGCACCTACTGCGTATGCAAGTTGCTCCTCAGTACGCATTTTATCAAACGCAACTGTTCTAAAGTGGCTTTGTAATACAGCTGCTTCTGCTTTTTGTTTGTAACCCGCAACAGGATGAACGGTCATATCAACCACCGCTACATCGGCTACATCGATATCTTTTTGCAGTACCAGTGTTTCGCCCGGTTGTGGCAACCACGCTTTGCTTCGTGCAAATTCACTGCGCTTATGATT
Source organism: Pseudoalteromonas sp. TAE79 (assembly GCF_000498015.1). Lineage (NCBI taxonomy): Bacteria > Pseudomonadati > Pseudomonadota > Gammaproteobacteria > Alteromonadales > Pseudoalteromonadaceae > Pseudoalteromonas > Pseudoalteromonas sp. TAE79. The sequence continues at coordinate 19,491 of NZ_AUTL01000085.1, read as the reverse complement.
ACTTGGTAATGTTGCACTTAACTCTTGTGCAATCGCGTCAATATCTTGCTGATCGTAGTTACCGTAACTAAATACGCGTAAATCGTTTTGTGCAAACGTAGCTGTTTTTAATTGTGCTAAGTCGGCAACACTCAGTGAGTCAGCGGCTTTTATAAGCGCATCTGTATCAAAGCCACCTGTACGGGTTAGTTTTGAATACTCGCCAAATGCTTGTGCATACGGAAACTGCTTTTGTTGGTTTAGTAAATTACGCTTAAAGCGATCTACCGCTTGGCTAAATGCTTGTGCTGTTTCATCGGCTTTTAATCCGGTTAAAGCTTGTTTAAGCAATACATCTTGCTTATCTGTAAAACCACTCATAGATAAAACAAGACCATTACTCGGTGCTAAGCTTACGCTCATACCGGCGATTGCTGCTTCGGTACTTAACTGACTTTGTTGAATATTGTATAAATCAGCCCAAACAGAATAAAGTACTTCTGCTTTAATATCGTTCAAACCGGGTTGAGTATTTATATAAACTTCGACAAGCCCTTTTGGCTGCTCTGCAAATTTTTGACTTGCTTGGCGCCATACTTTTACACCATTTTTATCGTAAGCAAGTTCTGGGTGTTTTTGTTCTTTAAATGCTTGAGTTTTTATTGCAAAATTTTCAGGCAATAAATTGTTTACTGTTGGTAGTGCTAACTTAAATTCGCTTGGTTTTTTCCAGCTGGCAATTTCATCATCGCTAATGTCACTGATGCGGTATTTACCGTCGTAAAAGTGTAGTTGTGAGTCTGTCTCTTCTTGCTGCGATACATACCAAATACGAAGGGTGTCGGCATTTAACTGCTCAAGTACATTGTTTACAGCGTCAGCGTCAAACTTTGCATAATAATAAGGTGCATTAATAGCGTGATTTAACGGATAGTCTTGCATGCTTTGCGTAAGCGAGCTTACATAATTAAACTCATCACCTTTTTCTAGAAACTTAAACTGGTTATTAAGGGAAGTACGAATTTCGTTGAAGTACTTGCTATCAACGCCTTCTTTTTTAATTAAATCGATGTACTGCATAATAGTCGCAACTATTTCATCACGATTTTTCATGCCTTCATCGGTAAGTTCTACATTTACATTTAACGAACCATAGTTGCCATATTGATTTGGTGCAGCTGAAGCTGAAAGCTGAGACACCCATCCTTTATCACGAAGAAGTTGCGCTGGGCTGCCCGGCATTTCATTACTTAGTAAATACGCTACAAATCGGTTTGGTTTAAGTGCAAATTCGCTATTATTATTAGCAATGGTGAAATCAAGTTGCAGCTGTTTTACATCTTCATTTGGTGCATAAAACACGCGTTTTCCGCCAGCGTTATCAAAATCAAGTTTTGCAGTCACTGTTGGTTTTTCGATATTTTTATTTTTTATGTCAGCAAAGTATTTTTGCGCTTTTTGCTCCATTTCAGCAATAGGTAAATTAGAAATAAGCGCAACTTTCATAATATTTGAAGAGTAGTATTTATTATAAAAATCAACCGTTTCTTTATGAAGTGAACTGTTTTCTTTATCACCAAGGGTTTCTAGGTTACCAATTAAAAAGCGATTAGCTGGGTGATCGCCCATCATTTTACGCGCGAGTTTAAATTGTCCAAAAAAGTCCATTTCGCGGCGCATTGACCACTCTGCGTTTACTGCATTTTTTTCTTTGTCTGTGTATTCTGGGTATAACTTAGGCGCTTTGAAAAAGTCAGCAAAACGGTCTAGCCCTTCATCAAACGCGTCGTTATTAATTTTAAACATGTAATTAGTAATATCGAGCCACGTGTAAGCATTGTGCGCGCCACCATTTTTGGTCATAAAATCAGAATACCCTTTTGTGTCTGGGTAGCGATCTGTGCCTAAAAACAGCATGTGCTCTAAATAATGCGCCATACCTTGTTGCGACATTGGGTCGTGCAGTAAACCAACACCAACGCTTAGTGCCGCTGCTGATTTTTCAGCACCTGGATCTGACACTAAAATTACTTCAATGTCGTTTGCCAGCTTAAGTGTTTTATATGCACGGTTATCGTTAGGACTAACGACTAACGTATCTGATAGTAAAGAGGCCTGAGGCGCCACTGAAACCGAAGCCGTATTTGAACAACCACTTAAAACTGCAAGTGCGATTGCACTAAAACCAATAATTTTTTTCATTTTTGTTTTCCATTAAAAAGTATTGCGCAAAATAGCGTGCGCCAATTCAAAGCAATATAGTTAAGCTAAACTAACATTTTCAATTAATAACTTTCTACAAAATAACGCTATTTTGTGTAACACATTGTGAAAAATGTCTTCATAATCGGATATTAGTTGGGAGTCTGCCAACCTTGTGAGATTAAAAATCTTTCAATATCAAAAAATACGCAAATTCTAAATAATAATAAGGAAAAACAATGGAAAAAATCATCATACTTGCCATGTTTGCACAAGTTACGCTTTCACTGGTTGTCATGCTCATTATGGGTAAAAGGCGCTTTGCCGCAGCTAAAAACAAACAACTAGATTTAAGTGATTTTAAAACAATGCAATTAGATAAGGCTGGCGACACTATTAGGGTGGCAGATAGAAACTTTTCAAATCAGTTTGAAATACCTGTGCTTTTTTACGCGGGGTGTTTACTTGCACTGCAACTAAATAGCGCCAGTACACTTGTGGCAATACTGGCCTGTTTATTCGTAATAACCCGTATTGTGCATAGTGTTATTCATTTAGGTGAAAATAACGTACGAGCACGTTTTAAAGTGTTTTTATTTGGCTGTGTCTGTGTGTTTTCAATTTGGCTGGCAATGGTTTGGCGAGTAATGCTTTAAACAGCTCATGCTAAGCAGTAATGTGAAAGGCAATTTACGCCTGCCACATTACTATTGATTAGATTTAATTATTTAGCACGTCTTAAGCGAGGAAGCACAAGTAAAAAAGCGCCTAAAAGCCACGCTAGCCCACCGCCAGAACTACTATCTGAGTTTATTGGTGCACCTGAGTCAATTAACGTATTTTCAGTTACAGTAAGGCCAGCAGCAGAATTTGGATCATCATCCATCACGGTTACACTTTGAATAGTTCCTAAATTAGCACTGCTGAAGCTTACATCACTGCTTGAGCATTGCTCAGCGGTAATATCAACAACCGGCATATCGTTGCAATGAACCAGTGCTGCAATTTTATCTAAAGTCGACTAACTCGCTGCTGTTATTTGCCCAAACACAGTAAAACCGCCGTTTTGTGTATCTAGCGCTGCACTTCCTGCGCTGTTATTAGCCATATTAAAAAACCACTGACTTGTAGCGCTATTTTCATTGCCTGATAACTTAGCCATTGCAATAGTGCCTTTAACGTTTGAAAAAACAGGCTCATTTTCTACGGCTGGCTTTGTAGTAATCGCATCTAATGAATCTGAGTATGTAAATCCACCACCTTGAATAACAAAGTTACTTATTGAACGGTGAATCACTGTTTCATTATATGAATCGTCTTGAACATAACTTAAAAAATTGGCGACTGTTTTAGGTGTTTGTTGATCAAATAAGTTAATTTCTATGACACCTTGGCTCGTGTTCATTTCGATAATAGTGGCAGTACTCGTAAAACTTGCTGCGGCGAGTACTGAGCCAAGTAAGAGTTTTTTCATGTTATATCCTGTTGTTATATTTATTTAAATAATTATTAATACAAGTAAGTTAATATTATTCAGTTAAAAAATCGATAATAAAAAGGTGATTGATACAAATTAGATCGCCTCGGTAACATTTAAATTACATTTTATATATTCTTTTAAGTTATAAAAAAAACTTTACCAAAGCTAAATCGTCTTTCGTTAAAAAGTACTTTTGTTAGTATTTATCAAAATTTAAAAACTAGGTAATACACATGCCAGACAATAAACACACAATTTGTGACTTTGGTTTACACAGAGGCCAAGCTTACACAAAGCTACCTGCCAGCTTTTTAACGTGGATGATTGCAGCAAACCATGAAAAATCTGAATATGCGAGTAAAGAGTTAAAGCGCAGAGAAACAGCTGCAACAAGCCGTAATTAAGGTAAAATGTAAATAAGTACGTTTTTTTCGCATAAAACTAGTTTAAACTAGCCACTCAATAAATTAAGTGGGCCTTAATAGACAGGTATTTTATGCGAATAATTATTTTATTTTCAGTTTTTTTAAGCGTACTTGGGTGCACATCGGCAACTTCCGACCCAAGTGTAAGTAACTCTCCTGCAACTCAATATCTTACTGTGCTTCATACTAACGATAACCATGGGCGCTTTTGGCACAACGAAAAAGGCGAGTACGGTATGGCCGCTCGTAAAACTCTTATTGACTCTTTACGCAGTGAAGCTCATAAACAAGGTCATGCGGTATTGCTACTCTCTGGTGGTGATATTAATACTGGTATTCCTGAGTCAGATTTACAAAAAGCAGAGCCTGACTTTAAAGGGATGTCTTTGATTGGTTATGATGCAATGGCATTAGGTAATCACGAATTCGACAACCCTATTAAGGTGTTAAACAAACAACAGCAATGGGCTACTTTCCCACTTTTATCTGCTAATATTTTTGAAAAAGCCACTGGTGAACACGCGTTTGATAGTTACAAAATATTTAAAAAAAATGGATTAACTATTGCTGTTATTGGTTTAACAACAACCGACACAGCTAAAATTGGTAACCCTCAGTATATTGGGCACTTAGAGTTTAAAGACCCTGTTGACGTTACCGCAAAACTAGCTAAAGAAATAAAAGCTAAGTACAACCCTGACATTACCATTGCGCTTACTCATATGGGTCATTATGTTGATGCTAACTTTGGTATTAACGCACCGGGTGATGTAACACTCGCTCGCTCATTGCCTGCAAACACGCTTGATATGATCATTGGTGGTCACTCTCAAGAACCTGTATGTATGAGCGATACAAATGTAAATGACGACAACTTTAAACCAGGCTTAGCCTGTAAACCAGACCAACAAAACGGTACTTATATTATGCAAGCCCATGAATGGGGTAAGTATGTTGGTAAAGCTGAGTTTAAACTTGAAAACGGTAAATTAACGTTACTAAACTACAAACTGATGCCAGTTAATTTGTATGTAGATAAAGTACAAGCTGATGGCTCTACTAAAGAAGTATTGGCAAACGAGTACATTAAACCAGACTCAAAACTTGAATCTTATTTAGCGGTATATCAAGCAAAAGGTGCTAAACAAATTGAAGGTACCATTGGTGAAGTTGATGCTCGCTTAGAAGGCGACAGAAACAAAGTTCGCTACCAACAAACTAATCTTGCGCGCGTAATTATTCAAGCTCAAATGGATGTAGTAAATGCAGACTTTGGACTAATAAGTGGTGGTGGTATTCGCAGCTCAATAGAAGCGGGTGAAATAAGCTATAAAGATATTTTAAAGGTGCATCCTTTTAAAAACCGTATTACTTATATGGATTGGCAAGGCAGTGATTTATGGGATTACTTAAATACAGTAACGAGCTTCCCACCGGATGCAGGTGCTTACTTACAGTACCATAAGCTATCGTTTGAACGTAAAAATGGCCAGCTAGTTAATGTGGTTATTAATGGTCAACCTTTGAATAAAAATAAAACGTACCGTATGAGTCTAAATAGCTATAACGCATCAGGCGGTGATGGTTATCCTACGCTTACAAATAAAAAAGGCTTTGTTAGTACAGACGAAACAGATGCCCAAGCGCTACAAGACTTTATATCAAAAAACAGCCCTCTTAAAGCGGCTGAATTTACACCTAAATAAATAAAGATAATAATAGGAAAGTAACTGTGTTACTTTCCTATTATTTCAATATTGCCTTTTCTAATATTTGCCAGCCCATAACTATGCAGTCGAGAACGCGACCCTTCTCCATACGCTTTGGGGGGATAATATAACTCTTTCTCTTCAGGACATTCGTTAAGCACTTCATCTAATGCCGCACGTATTTCACTCAAGGTTTTTTCAAGACTATTATTAAAGTTAGGTCTTTTTCTAATTGTATGGCCAAGCTCAATCAACCTATAAAAATACTTATTTGCAAGCTCTAGCAGCTCCTCTGGTACATTTTTATTATGACTAAGCGTTACAGCATCATTATTTGTACAATACTCTACAAGTGCTAAATAAAAGCATAGTGGCTTATTGGCCAAAGCCATTTTTTGATCTGGATTACAGCTACTAGATAGTGTTTTATCGTTAAGATCAACAATAAGTACAAGCGGCGTAGGCTCAGTAATTGTTTGATGTTCTGTATTAATCAATTGTTTATTACTTTGCTTAATAAACGCAAATTTTATCCAAAAGCTAACCAACACACTTAAAACAAAAAACATTAAATAATAAATAACATGACTCAACGTAAAGTGAGTGTGCTTAACACTAAATACAACTAATACAAACCCGCTGTTTGTACTCAAACTACGTATTATTTGGTTGGGCTTTATAGGTGTTACCATCTCGCTTTTGGGTGCAATAGTAACAACCCTAAGATCATCCGAATCGATGTAGCTATTTAAGGCTTTAATATAGCTATTAACCGCGTCTTTATTGCCTGAGTGTTTAAGCAGCTCATTTGATAAATCAAGTAAGGGTAAGTCTAGTGCTATTTGCTTCTCTATCTGAATTATTTTTTGTTTAACTACTTGCTGGCTTTTTTGAGTTACAGAAAGATAAAAAACAGACGATAGAATTAAAAATAAACATAGTAAAACAAGTGATTGCTTATATTTACTCATCATCAGCGTCCTCTTTTAAGTTTACTGAGCTAGTACCGCAACTCCAAAACGGCTGCACATTTTGATAGTAGTGCAACCTTTGATCTTTAGACATAGCAAGTAAGTTTTCCTGAACTGCACACAACAAATCAGTATTGTTTTGCTGCATTTTTAAATACCACCTTGTTCCAGAAATATTATTACTCAATGGCGTAATATAGTTTTTTGAAAAGCGTTTTTCGTCACTCTCTTTCCAAAATGAAGCAATAATATCGACTTTTCCGTCGGCGAGTAAATCACGTAATTCATTATGAGAACTAGCATAGGTAATTTTCAAATTAGCTAAATTAATATCCAACTCTTTAAATGCCTGCTTTGGTAATATGTGCCCTGAGCGGCTAGTTGGATAATCAAGCAAACCTATACGCTTATCTAAAAAGTACTGTTTTGTCATGCGAGGTTTTTCTTTAGACGATATAAAAAAGGCAGTGTAATCAGAAAAGCCAACAACGGGCTGGTAGTTATAAGTCGACTCAGCTTTGAAGGCGGCCATAATATTATTTTTAGCTAAAATTAAGTCAGCAATTCCTTTACCAACAAACTCAAAGCTTTCTGCGGTTCTATACCCCCAATACCCTTTTACAGAGCCATATTGTTTAGCCACTACGTTATCAGAACACAAATTCTGTGTTAACAACTTGGCTATTTTTTTCGATTGCATGAAAATAATTAGCTGGTCTTTATTACTTGTTGCAGTTGTTTGACATTCTGTTGAGGTTTCAATCATAACTGGAAAGTGCAAATCATCGTTGTACACACTAACTTGACCGCAAACCCACGTAACGATCAACAATAGAAACAAAAATGTAACAATTAACATTTTGTGCAACACGATATTTTTAAAATTCAAAGTAATGCTACTCAAAAAAAGACTATATTGTGCATTTGAACAATTTTGCTTACTTATTACAACAAGTAATTTTACCTGTTAAACATAAACCATTGATTTATATAAAATCTAAATAAGAAACTATGAATTTTAATAAGTCCTTCCTATCAACATTAAAAATAAGGACAATTGACCGCATTAGCTTATAGCAACCCCATGAAATATTCATTTAGGAAGTTTTAATGCATAACAATATAAAGTACTCGATATCTTCTGCGCTTTTGATTAGTGCGATATTCACAAGCACTAACTCACACGCTTGGGGTCAAAATGGCCACCGTATTGTAGGGCAGATTGCACAATCTCATATAAGCGAAACAACTAAAGCAGCAATTAAACCTTATTTAGATGGTGAGTCACTTGCGCAAATATCAACGTGGCCTGATGAAATGCGCTCTGCTCCTGGCGACTTTTGGCAAAAGCAATCATCTCGTTGGCATTATATTAATGCAGCACCAGGAAAATCTTTCAGCTTCAATCACGATCACACTAAAAACAAAGAATCTGTAAGTAATATCCTAGAAGGCATTCACTATTCAATGCAAACACTCACTGATAAAAATAGCACCTTAGATGCTAAACAGTTCAGTTTGCGTTTTTTAGTGCATTTAGTAGGCGATAGCCATCAGCCATTTCATGCCGGTCGAGGTGAAGACAGAGGTGGTAACCGTATTAAGGTTTCATTTTTTAACGAAGAAACAAATCTTCATAGCCTTTGGGATACAAAGCTAGTTGAAAACGAAAACTTGTCGTTCACTGAGTACGCACAATTTATTGATACAAATAACAGCGAGTTAATTGCTGAGTATTTACAAAGCTCACCGATGACATGGGTTGAAGAATCTCATAATTTAGCCACAAAAATTTATAAATATACCAACAACGAAATTGGTTATAGCTACATATATAACAATACTCCAATTATAAAAACGCGCTTACAACAGGCGGGTATTCGATTAGCTGGATTATTAAACGCCTTATTTGACCCTTCTGCAAAAGAGTTAGAAACGGCACTAAAAATGACGACTGACAAATAAACAGTATTAAATTTATATAACCTACACACGGGAAATCAAAATTATGACTAAGCTTCGCCTTTCGAAATTAACTGGAGCGGTAATTTTAGCTCTAGGTGTTTCTACAAGCGCAATGGCTGCTGATACTTCATCTGCAATGCGTGGTAAAATTACGACGCCTTCAGGTGGCAGTGCTGCAAACGTTAAAATTAAAGTAGTTCACCAACCAACGGGAACTATTAGCGAGCTAACTACAAACGAAAGTGGTACGTTTATCGCTAATGGCTTACGTGTAGGTGGTCCTTACATGGTTATCATCGATTCTGATAAGTTTAATGATACAACTGTTGAAAATATCTACTTGAACCTTGGTGAAACTTACCGTTTAAGCTCGCAGCTTGCTCCGCGAAACATCGAAAAGATTGAAGTGTCTGGTTATAAAATTGTTCAACAATCAGGTGGCTCTAGTAGTACGTTTGGTGAAGATACTATCAATAACATGCCTAGCTTTAACCGCGACATTAAAGACATCGCGCGATTAAACCCGCTTGCGAGTATTAATGGTAGCGGCGAGCTAACTTTTGCTGGAAATAACCCACGTAGTAATAGTTTAACTGTAGACGGCATTGGTCAAAATGATGACTTTGGTCTAAGTTACGGCGGCTACCCTACTTCGCAGCCTCCGGTAGCCCTTGATGCGATTGAGCAAATATCTGTTGACGTTTCTCCATTCTCAGCAGCCAAAGGCAACTTTGGTGGTGGTACAATTAACGCCGTAACAAAATCAGGCACAAATGAGTTCAAGTTTTCTGGCTTTTATGAAACATCTACCCCTGATATAGCAGGCAACGTGGAAAGTATAAGTGAAGTGTCTGGTCAGATTGATGAGGACAACCATAAGATCTATACCACAGATAAAGTCAAACCCATTCAAACTGAAGCTCGCTATGGCTTTAATATTGGGGGCCCAATACTTGAAGATAAGCTATTTTATTTTGTTAACTACAATGCATGGAAAAGCGAACTGGATTTAGATTATGGTTTTGAAGGCTCTGGCGCAGCAAACGAATATGACGTAACAAAAGAAAGTTTTGATCAGTTTGTTACTATTCTAGACAATGTTTATGGCATGCAAGACTCTTTAGGTGGTGATCCTGAGGACACCAATGAGTCATTATTAGTAAAATTAAGCTGGAACGTTAATGACGATCATCGTTTAGATTTTACTTATCAATGGCAAGACGATCAAGATGAGCGTAATTTTGGCTCAGGTGGAAAAACAATTAGTTTTGCTTCAAATCGCTACACTTATGCGACTAAATTCAACAACTTTTCTACCAAACTTTACTCCGACTGGAATGAAAACTTATCTACTAAAATTGGCATTTCTTATAAAGATGTGACTTCTGACAGTATTACTAATTCAAATTTAGGTAGTATTATAGTTGAAGAAGACGAGCGTAATAGCCCAACCTATCAATTTGGAACCGATCAATATCGACACGCAAATAAAGCCGCCACTGAAAATTTAACATTTACCTTTGATGGGACTTATTTATTAGACGAGCATGAAGTTAAATTTGGAGCACAATACGAGTCACTTAACTTGTATAATCTTTTTGCAGCCGACTCATTAGGTACATGGAAATTTACTAGTTTTGAAAACTTTGCTAATAAAGTAATTGAGCCGTATGATTTTTCTTACAGTAATGCGTATACGAATAATTCAGCTGATACTGCCTACGATGCAACACGAAATCAGTTAGCTTTTTATATTGAAGATACATTTTATGCAACTGATGATTTAGAAGTAACAGCGGGTATTCGGTATGAGCGTTTATCTTCTGATGATAAACCAACACTCAATGAAAACTTTTTAAGCACCTATGGTTTTAGCAATCAAGAAAACCTAGATGGTTTAGATATTATTTTACCGCGTATTGGCTTTAAGTATTACGCTACAGAAGCATTAACGGTCAATGGTGGTGTAGGTCGTTTCCAAGGTGGTATTCCTAACGTTTGGTATAACAACTCATTCCAAAACGATGGCATTACTTTTGTAAATGCCCCAAATAGAGTAATCAATAACTACTATGCCAACAACCAAGCTGATATTACTCAAATTCCTGATGAAATTAAAAACTCATTAGTCCAAGGCGCTGGTAGCACAAACTATATTGATCCTAACTTTGAACTACCGTCAAGCATCCGTGCACAACTTGGTTTTGAATACGACTTCGATTCTGAATTACTAGGCGAAGGCTTTAAATGGCAAGCAGAAATTGCTTATCATAAAAAAGAAAACGAGGCCGTATGGCACAATACAGCTATAAAGCCTGTAGGCACTACTGCTGGCGGTGACCGAGTATTCAATCAGCCAATCTATTCGGGTGACAAAGAAAATAACTCCGATATTATGATGACTAATTCAGCGGAGGATGGTCGCTCTGTTGTTCTGTCTACCGCCCTTGCTAAAGAATGGGAAAATGGCTTATACGTTTCAGCAAGTTATGCACATCAAGATATAACAGAAGCGTCTTCAGGCTCATCATCACAAGCTTTGAGTAACTACAGATTTGCTATTACTCAAAATCGTAATGAAGATCTTGCGCATCGTGGGGCTTACGAAGTAGAACATAGCTTTAAAGTTAACTTAGCATATAACACTGAGTTCTTTAGTGGCTACGCAACTAAGTTTAACGTTTACTTTGAACGTCGTTCTGGTCGTCCATTTAGCTACACTATGGATATGTATAAAATGAGAGACTTAGGAGATACAAGTGCGTTTTATAGCGATTCAGCCTATCTTCCATATATTCCTACAGGTGCCGACGATGCAAGTGTAAATTGGGATAAGTCGGGTTTATCATGGAATGAACTTGAAACATTGTTAAACCGTGCAGGTATCTCTGAGCGAGGCCAGATTCTAAATCGTAATTCAGGTACACAGCCTTGGGTTACTACTATGGATATTAGTGTCAAACAAGAGATCCCAGGTTTCGCAAAAGGTCATAGCGGTGAGGTTTACTTCATGATTGATAACTTTGCCAACTTGTTAAATAGTGATTGGGGTATTGAGAAAAGTTTAAGATATTCAAATCAAGACTTATATGAACTTTCTGGTATAGATGATCAAGGTCGATACATCATCAATAATAAATTTAACGGTGCTGATGTTCGTAATTATACACAAATCAATACTTCATCGTCAGCTTGGCAAGCTAAAATTGGTGTTAGCTATAAGTTTTAATACCTAATAAAACATTACGCTTTATATTAGTTAAACCCATTACAACTTTGTAATGGGTTTTTTCATTTAAACTCCCTTTTTCATCTATTTGTCATAAATAGTATTTACTCTCTTTTACAACACGAACATTTCATTATTAACATTAATAATCCGTAGCATTAATCTATAAACATAAAAAACATTACACTTGTAGCTTATTTGTAAACATAAACTAATGTATAATATGTATAGATTTAGTACTGCATGAATTTGGTTCGTTTGTTTAGTGCAAATACTTTATAAATATAAAAAGTTTAATAAACCACATGGGAAAACAAAATGAAAATTCAACTTCGTAAAACAGCTCTATCACTCGCTATTGCAGCTTGTGTTGGTGTGAGTGGTGGCGTATTCGCTAGTGACACAACGTCATCAGTTAAAGGGCAAATATCTGGCCCTAATGGTAATCCTGCAGCAAATACTAAACTAATATTAGTTCATGAGCCAACAGGTACCCGCAGAGTAGTAACAACAAACGATACAGGTACATACAATGCCACTGGCCTTCGTGTAGGTGGTCCTTACAAAATAATTATTGATTCTAATGTTTACCGAGATGTTCAAATTGAAGATGTTTATCTTTCACTTGGCGAAACTAGACAGCTAGATCAACAACTATCTAGTAACAGCATGGAGTCTATTGTTGTAACTGGCTCCCCAGTTCTATTCAATTCATCTGCAAATGACTCTTACTTTGGACAAGAAGCAATAACTACAACACCTAGTATAGGTCGTGATATAAAAGATATTGTTAAAAACAATCCTTTAGTAGTTATTCAGCCTGGTAGCGAGAGCTCTATGACGATCGCAGGATCAAATCCTCGCACAAATTCAATAACTATTGACGGTATACCACTAAATGATGATTTTGGTCTAAATGGCAATGGCTACCCTACTCAGCGTAACCCTTTCCCTCTAGATGCACTAGATCAAGTTTCCGTCTCTGTTGCTCCAATTAATGCAAAATCAAGTGGATTTACTGGTGGTAATGTAGATGCCGTATTCAAATCAGGCACGAATGAACTGCACGGCAGTGTCTTTTATGAAAAATTAAGCAGCGATTGGGCTGGCTCTCCAAAAGATGCTTCTGGTGAAAAGCTTGAATTAGATTTTGAAGAAAAAAATTATGGCGCATCTTTTGGTGCCCCAATAATTAAAGATAAGCTATTTATTTTTGCCGCTTATGAAAAATTTGAATCACCGCAACAATTAGAATATGGCGTAGCTGGTTCAAATGTTGGAACAAATAAAACAACTGTAACTACTGCCGATTTAGAGGCAGTTAGAGCCATAGCTAATGATGTTTATGGTATTAGTGATATTGGTGAATCAGATGTACAACCTCAGTTAAATGATGAAAAGTACATTGCAAAAATTGATTGGAATATCAATGATTACCATCGTGCTAATTTCGTATATATGCACAGTGAAGGTAATAGTACTCGTAACATGACTAGTGGTAATACAGAACTAAGATTGAGTACCCAGTGGTATAACAACGCTCAAAAGTTAGACAACTTCAGTTCAACTTTATATTCAGATTGGACTGACGAATTCTCAACGCAAATTAGCGTAACTCAAAAGTCGGTTGAAACTGGCGCTATATCCCTTGGCAATTCATCTAATCTAGGCGATATTACCATCTTAAACCTTGATGTAGATGGTGATGGTGAAGAAGGTGCTATTGCATTTGGCTCTGATGAATTTCGTCATTCCAACACACTGGAAAACGATTTATTTACAGTTAAGTTCGATGGTACATACCTGTTAGATAAACACACTATAGAGTTTGGTATCAAATACGATGTACTAGATATTGAGAATCAATTTCTACCTGGTTCAAAAGGTATTATCTCATTTAATAGTTTACAAGATTTTAATGACCAAATAGCATCTGAATATAGCTATAGTAATGGTACCGGTAACAATCCTGCAGCTGTAATTGCTAAGTTTTCGCGAAATGATATCGCTCTATATGTAAATGATACATGGGATTACAGTGACGACTTAATATTATCTGCTGGCTTACGTTATGAGCGTTTGGGCTCTGACGATAAGCCGATTTACAACGCTGGATTAGAAACTCGTACTGGTTTCGATAATACAAACAACCTAGATGGCGTAGATATAATACTACCCCGCGTTGGCTTTACCTATACGCTTAATGAAGATGTAACCATAAGAGGTAGTGCTGGTCGTTATGCTGGCGGTAACCCTAACGTTTGGATATCTAACTCTTACTCAAACGATGGTATTAGTAGTCAGTCTTATTCAGACCGTGGTATTTCTATACCTACTACTGCATTAAATAACCCTATTGATGCTGCCATAGCAGCAGTAGATTCAGGTACGGAAGGTTCTCCGTCAAACTTCATTGATCCTGATTTTGAAATACCTTCACAGTGGACATTCATGTTAAACAGTGATGTTAATTTAGATATTCCATACCTTGGTGAAGGTTTTGCTTGGACAACTACAGCTATTTATACTAAAAAGGAAAATAGCGCTGAATGGATTAACGCTGCTATATTAGACAACGATTCTGTAATTGGTAGCACGATCGACGGCGCATTACCTTTCTATAATACATCTGACCTTGAGATAATGTTAACAAATGCTGATGACGATGGCAGATCTGTTATCTTAAGTACTGGTATATCTAAATCTTGGGATAACGGCTTCAAATTTGATGCGTCTTATACAAATCAAGATATTACAGATGGTAACCCTGGGAGTTCATCAACAGCACGTAGTAATTATCGCTTTGGCCATTTTGGAGACCATCAAGAGACTCAAGTTGGTGTTTCACCTTATGAAACTGAGCATAGATTTGTAATTAATCTAGGGTATACGGCTGAATTAATTGAAAATTATAAAACCAAGTTTAACTTATTTATTGAGCGTAATTCTGGTTCAGCTTATAGCCAGCTAGTAAGTTTAGAGAACCTAACTGGTGGACGTTTCTTTGACCAAGACCTAATTCAACCATCTGGTGGCACAACATATGGCGGCAACTACTTACCTTACGTTCCAACAGCAAATGATCCAAATGTGATTTATGCTGATGGTGTTAGCGAAGCTGAAGTTTTAGCTCACTTTGACAGTCTGGGACTTTCAGGTTCTGCTGGTGGTTTTGCTGATAGAAGCCAAGGAAAAACACCTTGGGTAACTACAATGGATTTGTACGTATCACAAGAAATTCCTGGTTTTGCAGATGATCATCGTGGCGAGTTTTATTTCGTTATAGATAACTTATTAAACCTAATTGATTCATCTAAAGGTAAGGTTTACCGCCAGAATAACAACTCCAGAGATGTTGTTGAGATGGATATTGACCAAGCAACTGGTAAATATATCATTGGCAACCCTATAAATGATGACTTTACTTTTGAAGCGGAAGATTCAACTTACAAAATTAAAGTAGGTGTTCGTTACACTTTCTAATTTAGAATTGTAAACTAATACATTTTTTAAAAGCCCACTTTGTGGGCTTTTTTATGCCTTTAATTTATTATTTAACTTTTCAAAAATACTCACTAACGCTTCATATTCTTCGTTAGTCAGAGTGCTCAGTAATTGTTTTTCCCAATTCAATGCATCAGGCGCTATTTGTTCATATAAGCTTTGACCTGCTTTGCTCAGCACAAGTAAGGCCGCGCGTTTGTCTTGCTTATTTAGCTCACTTCTCACTAAACTTTTATCTATTAAAACTTTTACCGCGCGCGACACTGTCGACTTGTCCATATTTGCTTGCGCGCATAAATCCTTTGCGTTGCTTTGGCCATACTGCGCTAAGTTAGCAAGTATTCGCCACTGGGGAATATTTAAACCGTACTTAGTTTGATAAACCTCGGCAAAGTCGTTACTTACACGTGTTGCTATATTGGTTAATTGATAAGGTAAGAACGTTGCTAAATCAATTTTCATTTTTAGTTATCCCAGCTTTATAAGGCTTACTTTGGTGTTCATTAATATTTACACGGATGCGTAGTTGCACATTTGATATTAGTCTCACTTGAGAGTATCTTAACTGAAATAAAAATAATATTAAACCAACCCCCCTCTCACAGGAGTCAGTAATGGCGACACAATTAAGTTATATGACAGGTTTTGGTAATGAATTTGAAACACAAGCGCTACCCGGTGCACTGCCAATAGGACAATTTAGCCCACAAAAAGTTAAATACAATTTATACACAGAGCAATTTAGTTCGACTGCATTTACGGCTCCTCGCGCTTCAAATCGTCGCACTTGGTTTTACCGCCTTCGTCCGTCTGTAGTGCAAGGTGATTACCAAGCAATTGATAACGGCCTAATAAGAACAGCCCCAATCACTGAAGCCGTAACACCACCAACAATGCTACGTTGGAACCCTATTGATATGCCTTCACAGCCTACTGACTTTATTGATGGCTTGGTAACGATGGCAGCTAATGGAAGCGCCAATGGGCAATCGGGTATTGGCATTCATGTATATGTCGCTAATCAGTCAATGCAAGGGCGTTACTTTTGCAATGCTGATGGCGAAATGCTGTTTGTCCCTCAACAAGGTGAGTTATTAATTCACACTGAGTGCGGCAAGTTAAGTATTAAACCAGGTGAAATTGCTGTTATACCCAGAGGAATTAAGTTCGCTGTTGATTTAATTGACGATACAGCCCGTGGTTATATTTGTGAAAATTATGGCCATGCGTTAGAGCTTCCAGAACGAGGGCCTGTTGGTGCTAATGGCTATGCTAACGACAGAGACTTTCAATATCCCGTTGCTGCCTTTGAAGATAAAGAAGGTGACTTTGAGTTAGTTTCTAAATTTAACGGTAATTTATTTAGCTGTGAAATTAAGCACTCTCCTTTTGATGTTGTTGCATGGACGGGTAATAGCTCCCCCTATAAATACGACTTATCGCGTTTTAATGTAATGAATACAGTGAGCTTTGATCACCCCGACCCATCTATATTCACTGTGCTAACCTCTCCTTCGGCTACTGAGGGTATGGCAAATGTCGATTTTGTGATATTTCCACCTCGTTGGATGGTAGCCGAAAATACATTCCGCCCGCCGTACTACCACCGCAATATTATGAGCGAATTTATGGGCTTGATTGAGGGTGTATATGATGCAAAAGAGCATGGTTTTGTACCTGGTGGCGCAAGTTTACACAATTGTATGTCGCCACATGGACCTGAAGCCGACGTATTTGAAAAAGCCTCAAACGCTGAGCTTACACCACAAAAATACGAAAACACATTGGCCTTTATGTTTGAGTCACGCTATATAATTTCACCGACAAAATATGCATTAGAAGGTAAAGAGCGCCAACTAAACTACACCGATTGCTGGCGTACTATTAAAAAACAATTTACAGGTTCACAGGATTAATTATGAAATTATACAGCTACTTTCGCTCATCAGCGGCTTATAGAGTGCGTATAGCGCTTAACTTAAAAGCAATCGATCATGAACTTGCTATTGTTAACCTTTTAAAATCGGAGCAGCTTGGGGAGGAATACTTAGCTACGAATCCGCAAGGGTTACTACCGGCACTTGAAACCAATGATGGTGTTTTAGCACAATCGCTTGCAATACTTGAGTGGCTAGATGAAACTTATCCGCAATCGCCATTAATTACAGGAACTGCATGGCAAAAAGCACAAATAAGAAATTTAAGCTTTGCCATTGCTTGCGATATTCATCCTGTTAATAATTTACGCGTGCTGAAGTATTTATCAAACGAATTAGGTGTTGATGACGAGGCTAAAAATAAATGGTATCGACATTGGATAGAAGTTGGTTTTGAAAAAATAGAACTGATGCTAAACGAAAATAATGGCTACTGCTTTGGTAACCAACCAACACTTGCTGACATTTGTTTAGTGCCGCAAGTATTTAATGCAATTCGTTTTAACGTAGATATGAGCACTTATCCAAAAATTGCAGCCATTTACGAGCATTGTAATAAATTAGCTGCATTTAATGATGCTGCACCGCAAAATCAACCCGATGCAAATTAAGCTAGTTTAGTAACTAACCAGATCTCAGGTTAGCTAACTTTGTAGCGCACTATGAATAACCGTAATATGCTCAATTAAATCTAAGCCCAGATCAGTTAAATATCCGCCATCTGGGCTATCTATAATCCCTTTTTCAAATAAACGTTGCGCTGCACTAAGTAAGCTTGGCTCTGCGTCTGAGTGTAATTTAATACCCTGCATTTTACTGTCGCGAGGAAACTTTGCTAATAGTGTGAATTCTTCGATCATTGTTTGATTAAATTGCATTGTGTGCACCTTTTTATTTGAATCTAAGTTGTTCTGTGTGTAACTAAGTTTATAATTAAAATCACTTTGTGTACTTTACACTAGCACGTTTTTTAGCTTAATGTATTATTTTTAACCCTCCCTATTTAAAGGCCTCTAATGCGTAACTTTTTAATTCTATGCTTTTGTTTTAGCAGCTTATCGTATTCAATACTTAGTGAAGCAACAACCCTTAAAACCCATTCTATTATTGATGCAAACCAGTTTGTAAATGAAGAATCTAACTGTTGGTACGACAACAAACGCTATAGCGAAGGCGCATTAATACAAGTTCACTCTTTTACACTTTTGTGTGGTGCTAAAACACCCCAACACAGTAACAGCCAACTCATTTGGCTTAAAATAGATAAGCAAGGTAATACTATTTACCCAACAGCTCCTAAAACAATCACTGTGAATTAGCGCTAAAAGCTGATTTAAGCTACAATGCACGCAGTTTAAATAAGTAGTATGGCTATGAATAATCAACCTAAAAACCCTTTACATGGGGTAACGCTAGAACAAATACTTGTTGAGTTAGAACAGCGACTTGGCTGGAGAACACTTGGCGAGCAAGTAAAAATTAAATGTTTTACTGATCAACCCAGCATTAAATCGAGTTTAAAGTTTTTGCGTAAAACGCCTTGGGCTCGCGATAAAGTGGAAGCACTTTATATTCACACTATAAATAATAAGCCTATTCGTAGACCAAAAAGTGCACCAAGAGAAACATCTTCTCAAGCGCCGGATACAACAGGGTTTGTTTGGCCATCAATTAAAAAATGATGTATCGAGTAGGGTGAGGCTTATGCCTCATCCCTCTCACAGAACCGTACGTACGGACCTCGTATACGGCTCCTGTACCCTTCACATTTTATCAACTTATTTCCTAAACGCTGATAAAGCAAGCCATCCCGTATTCACTTTTTCTATTGGATATAAACCAAGCTCCTCAAACCATTGGTTTGGCATCGATACACAAGATAAAGGGCTTAGTGAGTTACGCCACGAGTTCATCTTTATGAACTTAAACGGTGGCTTTTTCCCTAACTGCTTTAGTCGTCGATGTAGCCTTGATGGCTTCTTCCACAACCTCAGCTGTATTGCCCTTAGTCTTCGTCTGATCCAACCTGCCAAGGCTTTTAGCTCTCGCTTACAATTGGCTATACTAAAATAATTTACAAAACCGCGCAC
>NZ_AUTL01000084.1:0-16079 GCF_000498015.1 Pseudoalteromonas sp. TAE79 | reverse complement strand
GGGCTAGACGATGATTACCGCTCAACCCTGCTAGAGTCTGGGATTAAAATGCGCTAGCCGTGCTCCTGCAAGCAAATAGCTTGAAATAAAACGGCTTTCACAGCCACTAAGACTAAAGGATAATAACCTGCCGTTAACACTATACTATTAAGTAAATAGTGCTCCGCCTCCTTAATAACACACTCAAGATTATGATTTGTAACAACTTTTAATCACCTTCTGTAATTTCATAATTTTTAGTGTAAAGCAGTTTTTTAAATTAACTGTATTAAAAACAACCATGCACGACCTTTTGCCTATACATAGCACCCTAAAAGCTGATCTACCCTGCATGTTCAATATTCATTTGCTTTAACAAAAGCCGTATTTATTTGATTAAGCAACAATGTTGCAGGAGAACGCATGCAAACTACACCACCCGGTGATGCACCATCAAACACGCACAAGAATGCTCCAAGCTACGAGCAGCTTCACAAACCGAGTTCAGAGTTTAATACTCGCGACGAGTATCTCGAACATGAATTACAGATTATGCAGCCTAAACGCTGGCGTCCTAATTTACCGTTTAGAGATTACCGATTTGAATTTGAAGACACCATTCCTGCAATGGCGGGCACTATTGGTAAAGTCGTTATGGTGGGGGCTATTGCAGCAACGTTTGCAGCGCCTCTTGGTTTAAGCGATGCCTTTGTTTTAGAAAACGTGCGCTACGAATTACTCATTGTTTCTATTTTTATCATCTTATTCTCAGGCTTTATTTTACCAACAGCCAACTTGGCTGGTACTCACGGCCCGCTTATTCCGTTAATTCCTATTGTTGTTGCTGCTGGCGGTCACCCTATGGCGTTTGGCTTACTCATTGGTGCCTTTGGCTTTATTTTAGCCATAACCAAGGGAGGAAGTATGCTCGCGCGTCTAACCAGTAAAGGTGTGTGTGGCGGGCTACTCATTTATTTAGGTTTTATTGGTACTATTTCGCAGGTTAAAAAGCTGTTTGCCTGGGCTGAAGCCATTGATATGGCACATATTGCGTTTATTGTTATTTTAGCCACCATTTTATTGTATGCGCTATTAGAGCACTTTAAAAAGCGTTGGTTAGCCGTACCGTTAAGCTGCCTTATTGGTGGTGTGGTTGCCTTTGCTTTAGGTGCACCGTTTGAGTTTCATACTGCACCGGGTTTACCAAATATGAACCCAGCTTACTGGTGGGGCGAAAACACAGGTTGGATGCTAGGTTTACCAACGCTTGAAAGCTTTGTTGTTGTACTCCCATTTGCAGTGCTCGCCGTTGCCATGTGGTCACCTGATTTTTTAGGTCATCAAGTATTTCAAAAAATAAGCTATCCGCAACGTACTGAAAAAGTACAAATGAATATCGACGACACCATGCTGAGCGCATCGGTTAGACAAACATTTGGCTCACTTGCCGGTGGTGCTAACTTTACCTCATCGTGGGGAACCTACATTGTACCTGCCGCTATTGCTAAGCGCCCTATTCCGGCTGGCGCCATTTTAACAGCCGTATTTTGTATTATTGCTGGTTTATGGGGTTACCCTATGGATTTAGCCATTTGGCAACCTGTGCTTTGTGTAGCGCTTATTGTAGGTGTGTTTATTCCGCTACTTGAAGCTGGCATGGAAATGACGCGCGAAGGCAAAACAACGCAATCAGCCGCTATTGTGGTGTTTGCCTCAACCTTGGTTAACCCGGCTTTTGGTTGGTCGCTTACTATGTTACTTGATAACTTAGGGCTTATTGGCTGTAAAGAGCGCAGCGCTGAGTTAACTAAAATGAGCCGCTGGGTGATTCCACTTATTATGTTTGTGTTACTTACCACTGTAATGGCAATTGTAGGCATGTTACCTGGTATACCGGCGTTAATGGCTGACTTTAGGCATTAACCTTTAGCTACCACATCTAATATTTACCCACAAAAAGCACGGCAATTGCCGTGCTTTTTTGATATTTATTTAACTCGCTTCGATTAGAAGAATGTCAATCACCAACACCCCACCATTCTGGTATAGGGTTTGGTTGAACACTAAAAAGTTCAGATAACTTTTTCACAATATCAAAAGATTTTTTACCATCGATGTGCTTTTCAAGACCTTTTGCTACAGTGCCGAATAGCGGATCAAGAACAACATCTACACCATGAGTACGAGCTAACTTTGCAGCCGGAACGAAGTCAGCATCAGAAGCTATTAGAACCATAGTATCTACAAACTGGCTAAGGGTAAGGGTCGTTATATCTATACCTATACGCGTATCTACGCCTTTTTGTTGAAAATCAGGATGGAAATCCTCAGGCGTGAGTTCGTCAATACGCTTATCCCCTTTTAGCAAACTTTTTTGAG
Organism: Pseudoalteromonas sp. TAE79; assembly: GCF_000498015.1. Taxonomy (NCBI): domain Bacteria; kingdom Pseudomonadati; phylum Pseudomonadota; class Gammaproteobacteria; order Alteromonadales; family Pseudoalteromonadaceae; genus Pseudoalteromonas; species Pseudoalteromonas sp. TAE79. Next base: position 13,721 of record NZ_AUTL01000084.1, on the reverse strand, counting down.
CGTATTCGTTGAGAATCCAACGCTTAGTAGCAGCAAGCTCACCCATTCGCAAAGCAACTTTTCTCGTTTTCGAAAGTTGCTGGTGAAGGTCTAGCTGTCGAATAGTTCTAGGATCTGTCTTAAAGTTCTTCGTTCTTGCCCCTCCTTTATCTCCCGGTCGTACAACCGGTTCGCGTAACTGCTCAGTAAAAGGAGGTGCGTCGTAGTAATAAATACGATAGAGAATATCTTTTTTCAAATGGACTTGATGTTGGTCTATGATGTGCAACATTATGGAAACCATATGTTCAGGTAAGACTTTCTGAGCCCCAACGTATTTCCGGCTAAAGAACTCTACCCGCCTTACAAAGAACCCTCCGTCTACAAAAACTGCAATTTTATTATCCATTTATATGCTCACAAAAACGCAAAAAGCCCGGGACTGCTGATATCCGCTAAAAATATGGATATGAGCTGTGCCGAGCCGATGCATCAAATTTACTGTATGCTGACGATCATGTCAAATATATTTAGCGTTACTGCCAAGAACGCTCAGTAGCCAGTTGTTTTTCAAACGCATCAATTTGTGGGTTTAGTGTTTCGGTTACACCAATAAAATCAAGGCCACTTAATAAGCGCTCTTTTACGTCTTTACGAATATCAAAACTAATTGGCGCAAACTTACTGCTTGTTAATGTTTGATTTTCAAGGTCGATTTCAATGTTAATATCGTCGTGCTGCTCGCTAAGTACAAACAATTGCTCAAGCGTGTCGGCAGGTAACGCAATGGCTAACATTTGGTTATTACCACAGTTATTAAAGAAAATATCTGCAAAGCTTTCAGCTAAAATAACTTCAAAACCATATTGCTTAAGTGCCCATGGCGCGTGCTCGCGAGATGAGCCACAACCAAAGTTGTCGCGCGTTAATAATATTTGTGCGCCTTGGTAGCATGGGCGATTTAAAATAAAGTCAGGGTTTGGCTCACCGTTATCTAGGTAACGCCAATCATAAAACAAGGCAGCATCAAAACCTTCGCGGCTAGTTGATGTTAAAAACTGCTTAGGAATAATTTGGTCAGTATCTACATTGTTTTTATCAAGTGGAGCCATTAAGCCACTAAAAAATACGCTCATTATGCTTCTCCTCTAATATCAACAAAGTGACCATGTATNCCCGCCACGACCTTGGCGACCTTCAAAATTACGATTAGAAGTAGATGCACAACGCTTGCCTGCTTCTAGGCGGTCATCGTTCATCGCTAAACACATAGAACAACCTGGTTCGCGCCATTCAAAACCTGCGGCTTTAAAAATATCGGCTAAGCCTTCGTCTTCAGCTTGTTTTTTAACTAAGCCAGAGCCCGGTACAATTAACGCCTCTATGCCGGCTACAACTTGCTTGCCTTCAACAATTTTTGCCGCAGCACGTAAATCTTCAATACGGCTATTAGTGCATGAGCCAATAAATACCGTGTCTACTTTTGCGCTTGATAATTTATCGCCCGCTTTTAAGCCCATGTATTTAAGTGCGCTGCGAATGGCATCGGCTTTAATTAAATCTGGCTCTTTATCTGGATCGGGTATGCACTCATCAACACCAATTACTTGCTCTGGGCTTGTGCCCCAGGTAATTTGTGGTTGAATGTCGTCAGCATTTAGCTCAACAACTAAATCAAAGTGTGCGCCTTCGTCTGTTTTTAAGGTTTCCCAATATTCAACGGCTGCATCAAAATCTGCGCCTTTAGGTGCAAACGGACGACCTTTTAAATAATCATAAGTAATTTGGTCAGATGCAATTAAACCCGCTTTTGCACCCATTTCTATGCTCATATTACATAGCGTCATACGGGCTTCCATTGAAAGCGCTTCAATGCCTGCACCACAAAACTCTGCTACATAGCCTGTGCCACCAGCAGTACCTAACTTGCCAATTACCGCCATAATTAAATCTTTAGCCGTAACTGTTGGACGCAATACACCGTTTATTTGAATTTTTAACGATTTCGCCTTTTTTTGCTGTAGCGTTTGCGTTGCTAATACGTGCTCAACCTCAGACGTACCAATACCATGCGCTAATGCGCCAAACGCACCATGCGTAGAAGTATGGCTATCGCCACATACAATGGTTGTGCCTGGCAAAGTAATACCTTGCTCTGGGCCCATTACGTGCACAATGCCTTGGTTAATTGAGTTTAAATCGTAAAGTACAATACCAAACTCTTTACAGTTTTTATCAAGCGCCATTAATTGGTTTTTAGATACTTCGCTTGCGGCATCAAGTGATCGGCTCTTAGTCGATACGTTATGATCCATCGTTGCAAAGGTTTTTTCTGGGCAACGTACAGTACGGTTTTTTTCACGTAGACCTGCAAAAGCCTGCGGAGAAGTAACTTCATGCACTAAATGGCGGTCAATATAAAGTAAGTCGGTTTGCTCGTTTATGCTGGCAACGGTATGTGCTTGCCAAATTTTGTCGTATAACGTTTGGGCCACTTGCTAATTCCCTAATCTGTTTGAGTTGCAGCATAACGGTGCTGCAACTTTAATATGTTATTAAATGCGTGAAACGATAGCGGCTGCAACATCGCTTGTGCTGTAACCGGCATTTGGATATATATCTGGCGTGCCTACACCGGCTTCTACAGCTTCTGCTACTGCTTTTTCAATGGTGCGCGCAGCTTCGTCTTGCCCTAGCGAGTAACGTAGCATTAATGCGGCACTTAAAATTTGTGCTATTGGGTTTGCAACGCCTTTACCTGCAATATCTGGTGCTGAACCGCCTGCTGGCTCGTACAATCCAAAACCCGATTGATTCAAGCTTGCCGAAGGTAATAAGCCCATTGAGCCTGTGATCATCGCGCACTCATCTGACAAAATATCGCCAAATAAGTTATCGCAAAGTAGTACGTCAAACTGGCTAGGCTGTTTAACTAACTGCATAGCGGCGTTATCTACGTAAATGTAATCTAGGCTTACTTCTGGGTAGTCTTTGCTTACTTCGGTGACTACTTCGCGCCATAATACGCTTGATGCTAATACATTGGCTTTATCAACAGAGGTAACATGGTTACTACGTAGTTTTGCAGCTTCAAAAGCAAAGCGTGCAATACGTTCAATTTCTTTACGTGAGTATGTTTGCGTATCAAAAGCAGCTTCTTCAGCGCCTTCGCCGCTACGGCCTTTTTCGCCAAAATAAATGCCGCCGGTTAGCTCGCGCACACATAAAATATCAAAACCTTTTTCGCTAATATCAGCGCGAAGTGGTGACGCTGCACTTAATGCAGGTAATAACTGTGCAGGGCGCAGGTTACAAAACAAACCAAAGTGCTTACGAAGCGGCAATAACGATGCGCGCTCAGGCTGCTCGTTTGGTGGTAGGTTTTCCCATTTAGGACCGCCTACCGAACCAAATAAAATAGCGTCAGCGTTTTCACACGCTGCAAGTGTGCTCTCTGGTAATGCTTTACCAAATTCATCAATTGCTGCGCCACCAATTGCATAATGCTCACGGTTCAGGGTAAAACCAAACTTATTGCTCACAGCATCAAGTACTTGTTCTGCTGCTGCCATCACTTCTGGGCCAATACCGTCGCCAGCTAATACGGCAACGCTGTAGTTTGTTTTACTCATCCTGCTTTCCTTTGTTGTTTTAAATCAGACACTTTTTGTGCACGATAAATTAAGTTATAAACACGGATCATGGCGCGTACCGACGCTTCAACCACATCCGCTGCAATGCCCGCTCCGTGATAAGGTCGGCCATCGTATTTAGCTATAATATTTACTTGGCCTAATGAGCTTGCACCTTGACCTGTCGCTTCTAAGTTATATTCAATCATTTCAACGCTCATACCGGTTAAGCGCTCAATAGCTGCAAACGAGGCTTCTACTGGACCATTACCTGTCGCGGCTTCTTGTTTAGCTTCGCCATCAATTCGCATTCCAATGGTAGAGCTTGCTACCGATTGTGAGTTAGAGGCTGAGTTAACAAATTCTAATTGGTATTTTTCGTCTTTGTCGTTAATTTGATTAAAGTAAATCATCGCCTCAAGGTCGTAATCGTATACGGTGCCTTTTTGGTCAGCCAATTCAATAAAGCTTTTGTATAAGCTGTCCATATCGTAATCAGATTTTTGATAGCCTAACTCTTCTAAGCGATGTTCAATAACATGGCGACCCGAACGCGAAGTCATATTTAATTGGTTACTTGGCACACCAACGCTTTCTGGCGACATAATCTCATAAGTATTTTGCGCTTTTAATACACCGTCTTGGTGAATGCCAGAACTATGCGCAAAGGCGTTTTCGCCAACAATCGCTTTATTTGGTTGTACTGGCATATTACAAATTTTAGCCACTTGGCGAGATGCGCGGTAAATTTCTTCACTTTTAATATCTGTGTATACTTTTAAATGGTCTTTGCGCATTTTCATGATCATCGCCACTTCTTCAAGCGAGCAGTTACCAGCCCGCTCACCAATGCCATTAATAGTACACTCAATTTGGCGTGCACCGGCTTGCACTGCAGCCACCGAGTTTGCTACTGCTAAACCTAAATCGTTGTGGCAATGCACACTTAAACGCGCTTTATCAATATTTGGCACGTTATTCATTAAATGACGGATCATTGCGGCGTACTCATCTGGCGTTACAAAACCAACGGTATCTGGCAAGTTAATAGTTGAAGCTCCGGCGTTAATTGCCTGCTCAACAATTTTACATAAATCCCAATGCGGGGTACGACCGGCATCTTCACAAGAAAATTCAACATCATCAGTGTAGTTACGTGCCAATTTAATTGATTTAACAGCCATTGCCGTTGCATCGTCTAGGCTCATACGTAATTTATGTTCAAGGTGCAAAGGGCTTGTAGCAATAAAAGTATGAATACGGCTTTGTTGTGCTGTGCGAAGTGCTTCGCCACAGGCTTCAATGTCTTTGGCAACAGAGCGTGCTAAACCACAAATAATCGGACCTTTTACCTCGGTTGCAATACGTTGCACCGAGCGAAAATCAGCAGGGCTCGAAACCGGAAAACCCACTTCCATCACATCCACATTCAAGCGGCTAATTGTATGTGCTAATTGAATTTTATCATCTTCAGTAAGGCTTGCTTTAAGCGCCTGTTCGCCATCACGTAAGGTGGTATCAAAAATCCATACTTTATCTTGCTCTTGCATAACTGCCCCTCATTCCTATGTTACCCAAATTTCAATTAATCCCAGCCGCGAGATAAAAAAAACCCCGCAATTGCGGGGTTTTTAGTGTTCAACTCGATGCAAACACACTAATCCCCGCTCACTGACCATAGCAGTAAGAGGTTAAGTTTTAGTGTAATTAAACGAATAATATGCATCTTGTTTTCTTGTGTGTGTGTTCAGTGAAGCCTATTTTTAACATTACAAAGCGATGGAAGCAAGCATAAAAATTCCACAAAACAGATTTAAAAATGATTCAATTGGGTTTTTTAATTCAAACAAGGCACCCATTGAGAATTAAAATAACAAATACATGACTAGTGACGCTTAAATTAATAAGCACTGCAATATACCGTGCTTATATTAACTTTTTGCAATTTTTTTAAGCTATGCTTCTTTACTCGTTTCTCTTACGTAATGCCCGGCTCCACGAGTAATATAACGCAGCTGCCAAATAACGCGCTCAATCAATTCGTCGCGTTGCAACCCTTCTATATCGAGCGCTTCTGCACCCGCATTAAATACGAGCGTTACCATAGATTCCGCCTGAATATAGGCATGCATAGCATTACATTTAGTTTCACTTTCTAAATAATGAGCCAGCTCTAAAATAAAATGTTTTACCTCGCGCGCTACTGCGGCTCTAAATGCTTTAGAAGTCCCGGAGCGTTCTCGCAGCAACAACCTAAATTGGTTACTTGAGTTATCAATAAACTCCATAAAAGTAACCACTGAGGTATTTATAACACTGCCGCCATCGTTTGCTATTCGTCTGCGTGCTTGACGCATTAGTTGACGAAGGGTTAAGCCTGCTTCGTCAACCATGGTTAAACCTAGCTCATCCATGTCTTTAAAATGACGATAAAAAGACGTTGGGGCAATACCGGCTTCTCGTGCTACTTCGCGTAAACTTAAATTCGAAAAACTATGATCAGCACTCAGCTGATTAAATGCCGCTTGAATTAACGCCTGTCGTGTTTTTTGTTTCTGTTGCGCTCTAACACCCGACATCAACAGCTCCCTGAATTATTTTATATGAATATTTAGTGATATTAGCTCAATTGTACAGTCTAATACTTGACGATGAGAGTTTGAAATACTATTTTAGCTTACAGTTGTACGCTGAGATTGAGAATTATGAATAAACCACCGATTATTTGGACAAACGTCCTATTTTTTAGCCTAACCTTTTTGGCGGCTGCCACACTTGTACCTTGGTACGCCATTAGCTACGGATTTACCAGCGCGCATTGGATTGCTTTTGTTGGCTGCATGTTTTATGCAGGCTTATCAATTACTGCTGGCTACCATCGATTATGGGCACATAAAACCTATAACGCACACCCTGCTGTTGAATTTATTTTTGCGCTTGGCGGTGCTTTTGCACTACAAAACAGTGCTTTGCATTGGAGTAGCGATCACCGTATACATCACGGTCAAGTTGACGACCCAATAAAAGACCCTTACGCGGCTACCAATGGTTTTTGGTATAGCCATATCGGCTGGATGTTACGTGACTACCAAGGCGATAGCTACGGTGATTATAGTAATTGTCGTGATTTACAACGAAATAAAGTCGTTATGTGGCAACATAAGCACTACTTAAAACTAGTTATTGCTATGAACGTAGGTTTGCCTCTTGCGCTTGGTTTATTAGTTGGTGATGTGTGGGGTATGTTAATTCTTGCAGGTTTACTACGCTTAGTACTGAGTCAACACTTTACCTTTTTTATAAATTCGGTTGCACATATTTGGGGCTCTCGCCCATACACCGAAAAAAATACGGCTCGCGATAACGGCTTTTTAGCGTTATTTACATACGGTGAGGGGTATCACAACTTCCACCATATTTTTGCAAGCGACTACCGTAACGGTATTAAATGGTTTCATTACGACCCAACAAAATGGATGATCCGCTCTTTAGCAGCTGTTGGTTTAGCTAATAAATTGAAGCGTACACCTGTTGAACGTATCGAAAAAGCAAAGGCTGAAACGCTAATGAGCAAAACGCAAACGCGTCTTGCAAAATTGCCTTTAGCACAAGATAAGATTACATTATTACAACAAGAGTACGATTTACTGCTGAAAAAACTGCAAAATTATTGTTCACTACAAAAACAAGTGTTAGAAGTTAAAAAAAATAACATGGCAAAGCAGTGTGAACGCTCAGCATTAATGGCACAATACCATGAGTTGGAAGCCGCCTGGGAAAATCAAAAACAGGCATGGCTAGCACTTAATGCGAGGTTATTAAAAGCCTCTTTTAATTAATTTAGGAGTGGCTGTGGCCAAACAACCAGAACAAAAAAAAGTACCCGTGACATACCAATATGATGCAATAATTATTGGCACGGGACCTGGCGGTGAAGGTACCGCCATGAACCTTTCAAAAAACGATAAAAAAGTAGCGGTTATTGAACGCCAAGAATCAGTTGGTGGCGGTTGTGTACATTGGGGAACAATTCCTTCAAAAGCGCTTCGCCACTCTGTTAGCCGCTATATTGAATACAAAGCAAATCCGTTATTCAATGTTGGTGAGCGCCCTAGCCGCTTAACATTTCCTGATATTTTACGTCACGCAAGTTCTGTTATTTCTAAGCAATCTAATTTACGTAGTAGCTTTTACGATCGTAACCGCATTCATATGTTTCAAGGTGATGCGAGCTTTGTAGATAAGCACACAATTGAAGTAAAAAGAAATGATGGTTCAACTGAGCGACTGACTGCTAAAACGATCGTTATATCAACGGGTTCACGCCCTTATCGCCCACCAGAGGTAGATTTTACGCATTCTCGTATTTACGAAAGTGACACAATACTTGGCCTTGAGCATGACCCTCATCGTGTACTGATTTATGGTGCAGGTGTAATTGGTTGTGAGTACGCGTCAATATTTAAAGGTTTAGGCGCTAAAGTTGATTTAGTTAATACACGCGACCGACTACTTGCTTTTATGGATGCTGAAATATCTGACGCACTTAGCTATCACTTTTGGAACAGCGGTATTGTTATTCGTCATAACGAAGAGTTTGACCGAATCGAGACGCGTGACGACTGCGTTATAATGCATTTAAAATCAGGTAAACGCGTAAAAGCTGACTGTATTTTATTTGCTAATGGTCGTACTGGTAACACTGATACACTAAATCTTGAAGCCATTGGCTTAAAAGCCGATAGCCGTGGCCAATTAAAAGTTAACGAAACATACCAAACAGAAATTGATAACGTTTACGCTGTAGGTGATGTAATAGGCTATCCAAGCCTTGCAAGTGCTGCGTTTGACCAAGGTCGTATAGCTGCTGATGCAATTGCATGTGGTAACTGCGATGACAGGCTGATTGTTGATATTCCGGCCGGTATTTATACCATCCCAGAAATGAGCTCAGTAGGTAAAACCGAGCAAGAGCTTACAGCTGCTAAAGTACCGTATGAAGTTGGCCGTGCTCAGTTTAAGCATTTGGCTCGCGCGCAAATTGCTGGTACTGAAGTAGGTAGTTTAAAAATATTATTCCACACCGAAACCAAAGAAGTACTTGGCGTACATTGTTTTGGCGAACGTGCCTCTGAAATTGTTCACATTGGCCAAGCTATTATGGAACAAAAAAATGGTGGCAATAATATCGACTACTTTGTAAATACCACATTTAACTACCCAACCATGGCTGAAGCCTACCGTGTTGCGGCATTAAATGGCTTAAATCGCTTATTTAAATAACCGCTTAAATAAGTAGTTTTAAAAGCCTTTATAAATAGGTAACAAAAAACCCGCAACTTAGCGGGTTTTTTACTTTTAAACAGTTTTAAAGCTTGTTTAAGTGACTATTACTTATGGTACTTAGCACTTAGCTCATGTACTGCATTAATGAATACGCCAGCATTTTCAGGGTCTACATCTGGTGTAATACCGTGGCCTAAGTTAAACACGTGGCCATTGCCTGTACCAAAGTCTTCTAAAATAGTGCCTACTTCTTGGCGAATACGCTCTGGTGTACCGTGTAACATAGATGGGTCCATATTACCTTGTAGAGCTACTTTATCACCCACGCGGCGCTTAGCGTCGCTGATATTAATAGTCCAATCAAGACCGATTGCATCACAGCCTGTTGCTGCAATAGCTTCAATCCATTGACCACCATTTTTAGTGAACAAAGTAACCGGTACTTTACGACCATCGTATTCACGAATTAAGCCATCTACAATTTTATGCATGTATTGTAGTGAAAATTCGTTGTAATCGCGCGGGCTTAATACACCGCCCCATGAGTCAAATACCATTAGCGATTGCGCGCCAGCTTTAATTTGAGCATTTAAGTAATCAATAACTGAATCAGCTAACTTATCGAGTAATAAATGAAGTGTTTGCGGCTCTGCAAACGCCATTTTTTTGATTTTACCAAATACTTTGCTGCTACCGCCTTCAACCATATAAGTTGCTAGCGTCCAAGGTGAACCAGAAAAACCAATAAGCGGTACTTCGCCTTTAAGCTCACGACGGATAGTGCTTACTGCGTTCATTACGTAGCCAAGCTCGTCTGTAGGGTCTAACTTTGGAATTTTTTTAACATCAGCAAGAGATGAAATAGGACGTTCGAACTTAGGGCCTTCGCCAGTTTCAAAGTAAAGACCTAAACCCATCGCATCTGGAATCGTTAAAATATCACTAAATAATATAGCGGCATCTAACGGGTAGCGACGTAATGGCTGCAGTGTAACTTCACATGCAAGCTCAGCATTACGGCACAGGCTCATAAAATCGCCCGCTTGTGCACGTGTAGCGCGATACTCTGGTAAATAGCGTCCTGCTTGGCGCATCATCCATACCGGAGTTACATCAACAGGTTGTTTTGCAAGTGCACGTAAATAACGGTCGTTTTTTAATTCGCTCATGGCGTAAATGATCCTAAGACTTGTATAAATTGTGCAAGATTGTACCACCATATTCTCCGACCCTCTATTGCTTAGGGACGAAAACAGCTTTACCTAGAGGTAGATCAATAGAATGGAGTTTTTTAATCCCTTTTGACTATAAAACAAACAAAAATAAATAACATTTAAAACTTTTCATTAATACGTTTGCAACATTACAAAAACCTTGTTATTGTTTGTCCCGCGTTAACAAAAACAATAATAAAAATCTTAAAACAATAAAAATAAATGTTTTAAAATAATAACAATAAAAATCATCTCATAAAAATAAGAAAGCTTGTTATAACAAGTCACTGAAAGAAATTAGACCACCGTAACTGGTGGTTTTTTCTTGCCTAAAATAAAATCTCTCGCCTTAGATTATATAAAAAGGTACACCCCTCAAAGTAGCTCAACTTTACTTGTTGATATACGCGCAAATTAAATATATCTTGATGTACATAAACTTATTATATTCTAATTGAAAGACCAACCCAGCTAGGAGAACAGTTATGCTGACGCGTGTAGAAAAAGCTCAACAAAAATGGGGTGGTAGCCACACAGTAATTGATAAATGGCTAAACGAACGCCAAGAACTTATTGTACTTTACTGCAAAATTGCAGGCTTTACGCCGTACGAGAAGCAAGATCAAGCATTGCCAGAGCCAAAACTAATTGAATCATTTTGCCAGCTTTTAATGGATTACCTATCTGCAGGCCATTTTGAAGTATATGACGATATAGCAAAAGCATGCGAAAAAAAGGGCTTACAAAGCCAAGAGCTTGCAAACTCTATTTACCCGCGTATTTCTAGCACAACCGATGTGGCGTTAGATTTTAATGATAAGTACGCAGAAGTAGACAAAGAAGACTTATTAAAAGACTTTGATAATGACTTATCTGTTATTGGTGAGACATTAGAAGCACGTTTTGCACTTGAAGATGAGCTTATTGATAACTTGTTTTCTAATCACACGAATTAATACGTTACTTACACGTATTAAAAAAGGGACCTAGGGTCCCTTTTTGCATTTACACAATAAGCTTATTACTGTGCTGGTGCTTCTTCATTTTGAATTTCAAGTAATTCAACTTCAAATACAAGTGTTGAATTAGCTGGAATCTTACCTAAGTCACGGTCGCCGTAAGCAAGTTCTGAAGGTATAGTGAACTTGTACTTAGAACCCACTGACATAAGTTGTAAACCTTCAGTCCAACCCGCAATTACGCGGTTAAGAGGGAAAGTTGTCGGTTCGTTACGTGCATATGAGCTATCAAACTCAGTACCGTCTAATAAAGTCCCTTTGTAGTGTACTTTAACTACATCAGTTGCCACTGGCTTTTCGCCATCGCCTTCGCTAAGTACTTCGTACTGTAGACCCGACTCAGTTACTGTAACGCCTTCTTTTTTAGCGTTGTCAGCTAGGTATTTAGCGCCTGCTTCTTTACTTTTTTCAGACTCTACTTTAGCTTTTTCTTCTTGCTTAGTACGTACTGATGTATCTAGTGCAGTTAATACTTCGCGAATTTTTTCTTCGTCAATTTTTGCATTGCCAGCAAGCGCATCTTCAAAACCACGAATTAAAAGTGCTTGGTCTAGTTCAATACCAATTTCTGTTTTGTCTGCTAGGTCTTTATTTAAAAAGTTACCTACAGATGCACCAATACCGTATGCTTGTTGCTGTTCTACAGTGTCTAATTTAACTTCAGCTTGTTCTTTTTTTGCTTCTTGATTACAAGCTGTAAGCGCTAAAACTGACGCTGCAATCAATGACAATCTAATTGTCTTTTTCATTTTAAATCTCCGACATACTTTGCAGTTGTCATTTTAATGTATTATTACTAGTGAAAGATTAACGGCCCACATGATAGGCTGCTTGTTTAATGACTAAATTCCATATTGTTAGCTAAACTAAAAACATATCCAGTGATTAGACAAACAACCTAGGCATTTAACGCGTCCTAGTCTAACCTCTCAGTCACTAAGAGTTAAGGGGAAATACCTGTAATATGTCGATATTTCGTACTTTTTTAATCGTATTTAGCTGTTTTTTAGCCATCGCCTGTACCGATAAAAAACAACACGCTGTAGCAAGTTACGAACATGCTGCACAAGGTGCGTTTTCATCAACAGTTTCAAACGATGGTAAATACAGTTTGATCTCCTCTATCAACCATGGGGTCGCCCTGTGGGATAATCAACAGCAGGTGCTAAAATACCAATGGTTTCAGCAGCAGTCACAAGACAGCCTAGTGTACGCTGTTGCCATTGCTTTTGATAACAGCGTGGCTGTTACCGCCGAAAAAACCACGTTTGCTGTGTGGGATATAGCCACAGGCAAAAATCAAGGTTATTACAAAATACAGAAAGCCAGTATTCGCGATATTGCTATTAGCAATCAAGGCCGTAGTGTTTTATACGGCCGTAGCGACGGCGTTGTCGTATTTGTAAACCTAGAAACTGGGCGTCGTATTGAGTTTTTAGGTCATCAAGATAAAGTTAACACCGTTGACCTGTCACCTAACGGACGCTTTGCCTTAAGTGGTTCTAACGATTATGTTGCTTACTTTTGGGATACACGTACCGGACAAGTAATTCATCGTTTTAATCACCCAACGCGTGTTACCCAAGTAACGCTCGATCCACAAGGTCGCTATGCGTTTACGGCCGATAGTATGGCACAAGCAAATGTATGGAAGCTGACTACAGGTGATCTTGTGAGTAAACTGAAGTATATTGCGCGTCAGAAAATTTTTACTGCTGTGCGTTTTAACGAACAAGGCACTTTGCTTGCAACCGGCTCGCCAAATAAGCGTGTAGATTTGTGGCAAATACCAAGCGGTGAAAAAATTCAAACTTGGCAGGTTACCCCGCGCGAAGGCAGTAAGCCTAAATCGGCGGTGGTGCTAGATGTGACATTTACAGATAACGGTAAGTCGTTGTTAACCGAAAGCTCCAGCGGGATCGCAGAGCGATTTATTATACGAGAGAATAATGAACACAATTGAACATCGCTTAATGGAACTTGAAGCCAAAGTGGCTTTTCAAGACGAAACGATTGAAGTCTTAAATGATGAAATAAAAGTGCACCAACAGCTGTTAGCAAAAATGAAACGCCAAACCGAGCTGCTAGCAGAAAAAATTAAAGAGTCGCAGTCATCATCATCTATGATGTCTGAAGTACCTGAGCCGCCTCCACCGCATTACTAAAATCGGTAAAAATTAGGCAATATCGAGTAGGGTGAGGCTTATGCCTCATCCCTCTCACAGAACCGTACGTACGGACCTCGTATACGGCTCCTGTACCCTTCACATTTTATCAACTTATTTCCTAAACGCTGATAAAGCAAGCCATCCCGTATTCACTTTTTCTATTGGATATAAACCAAGCTCCTCAAACCATTGGTTTGGCATCGATACACAAGATAAAGGGCTTAGTGAGTTACGCCACGAGTTCATCTTTATGAACTTAAACGGTGGCTTTTTCCCTAACTGCTTTAGTCGTCGATGTAGCCTTGATGGCTTCTTCCACAACCTCAGCTGTATTGCCCTTAGTCTTCGTCTGATCCAACCTGCCAAGGCTTTTAGCTCTCGCTTACAATTGGCTATACTAAAATAATTTACAAAACCGCGCAC
>NZ_AUTL01000083.1:0-901 GCF_000498015.1 Pseudoalteromonas sp. TAE79 | reverse complement strand
CTAAGTATAGGGCGTTGCGCTATTTTGCACGCTGACCCACCAATACTGCCGAAACAGGTTACGGTTAGTTGTGTACCTCTAACTTCTTATGGCTTCCTTCAGACCCCACCGTTGGCCAGTGACGCCCTTGCCATTCAGATTATCTTCCCCTTAGTCAGGGTGATAAGGCATCTTTCAGCCTATCGGGTTTGCCAGCTTCGCTGGGCAAACAAAAAAACCGACTTTCATCGGTTTCTTTTCTATTAACTTTATTAGTAATAGAAAGTAGTGGGTGCAGGACGTATCTTGCAAGAGTGAACCTCCGACTGCTTTGTTCGCAGTAGGTTACTCTATCCACATCCACGCTTTAATTTATTTCAGGCACAAAAAAAACGACTTAGTGTCGGCTTATGTATGAAAGTGGTCGGCGCAGGACGTATCTTGTAAGAGTGAACCTCCGACTGCTTGGTTCTCAATTCACCTAAACCTACACTTCACTTCACTTTATTTTAGGCACATCGAGTAGGGTGAGGCTTATGCCTCATCCCTCTCACAGAACCGTACGTACGGACCTCGTATACGGCTCCTGTACCCTTCACATTTTATCAACTTATTTCCTAAACGCTGATAAAGCAAGCCATCCCGTATTCACTTTTTCTATTGGATATAAACCAAGCTCCTCAAACCATTGGTTTGGCATCGATACACAAGATAAAGGGCTTAGTGAGTTACGCCACGAGTTCATCTTTATGAACTTAAACGGTGGCTTTTTCCCTAACTGCTTTAGTCGTCGATGTAGCCTTGATGGCTTCTTCCACAACCTCAGCTGTATTGCCCTTAGTCTTCGTCTGATCCAACCTGCCAAGGCTTTTAGCTCTCGCTTACAATTGGCTATACTAAAATAATTTACAAAACCGCGCAC
>NZ_AUTL01000082.1:0-7082 GCF_000498015.1 Pseudoalteromonas sp. TAE79 | reverse complement strand
TGCAATAGCAATCGCACCATCCACATAAATAGCCAAGTACGCGCCAGTTTCGACCACTATATTTGTTTTACCTATATTCAAAAATGAAGTTGATAGAAGTGAGGTTGTGTCTTTTAAAAAAATACGTGTAGGCGCTGTCACTCTGTATTGTGTTTCCAGCATACTTAACTGCAACTCATCGTAATAATACATTCATTTTGCTGCTTTGCATTGTGAGTGTTATTGGGTAATCAATAAAATCAGCCACAATATTTTCAGGGGCTATATCAACTAAATCTTTTGTAGTCCAAGGGAGTGACTGAATTATTTCTTCATCGCTGAGATTTGGTTTATCCATTTGCACTATTTGATAAAAATAGTGCGGTATAACTAAATTAACGGCACAAATATCAGTAGAAACCTCATTTGTACAAGCAACAATTGCAGCGGTATAATCAGTTTGCTCAGACACATTAACACTGTGAGAACTGTGAACCATCCATCGGTCGCTTTGTTTTTTTAAACATACTGCGTTAACAGTATCTGCGTAAGTTGCAACACCAATAGCTGTATTTGGATCTAAACTACGATTTAACCACGAAAACAGCTTTTCTTTCATATAGCTACTAATGTTAATTATGTATGAAATAAGTGTCGTACATTTTAACTACTTTGCCGAATTGAAAACCAAAAAAATGCATGAAACATTCAAAATAGATGAAAATAACCAAATACAACAAATAGATAGCTCGTTTCTAAAAAAGAGAAATATTTATTTAGGTATAAAACGTGATGATTTGCTTCATCCGTTAATAAGTGGCAATAAATGGCGTAAATTAAAATATAATTTAGCGTACATGCAAAAGATAAATAAGACAGAACTTCTGACTTTTGGTGGTGCATTTTCAAACCATATTCACGCCTGCGCAGCTGCGGGAAAAGAATTTAATATAAAAACTCACGCGATTATCCGCGGACCAGAACTTGATAACAACAATCCAACAATTCAGTTTGCAAAACATTGTGGTATGAACCTACATGTTGTTAATCGTATAGAATATCGAAAACGTCACGACACCGAATACCTTAATGCTCTGCAAGAGCGTTTTCCAAACGCTTATATCATCCCTGAAGGTGGTACAAATGAACATGCTTTATTAGGGTGTAAAGAATTAGTACAAAGCTTACCCGAACATAGCTACTTAGTTTGTCCTACAGGTAGTGGTGGCACGCTTGCTGGACTAATAGAAGGCAGTGGTTCAACAACACAAGTTATTGGTATAGCGGTATTAAAACAAGCTGAATATTTAAATGAAGAAATAAAAAAGCTGAGCGCTAAAGCTAATAACCAAACTAACTGGCAATTACTCACAGAGTTTCATGATGGGGGTTATGGTAAGTTTTCACCTGAGTTATGGCAGTTTTGCCAAGATATGAGTCACACTTATAATCTGCCACTTGAGCCTATTTATAGCGGAAAAATGATGTATGCATTGTGGCAGCTTATTGAGCAAGATTATTTCCCATCTGGGAGTAAAATTATTGCTGTTCATACCGGCGGGCTTCAAGGATTAAATGGGCTTAAATATAGAGGGTTAATCTAGATCTTAATTAAATACCGCTTGCGTAAACTCTTGAAGCGGCTCTGAAAAATAAAAACCTTGAGCTCCTATCACTCCCAATTTGGTAAGCGTAAGTAGCTCTTTTTGAGTCTCTACGCCCACCGCGTATACGGGTAGATTTAAAAGACTAGCGGCTTCGACTATCCTTTTTATTTTCTTTTGATTTTGAGTTTTTTCATCTAATAAATGAACCAGTTCGTATGATAACTTAAGCCCACATACTTGGTTATAATCAACTAGCATGGCTACTTTCTCACTGCTTTTTACATTATCAATCACAATGTGTGAATGCCCTTTTTTAATAATATTAAGTGCATTAGTTATCGACTCTCTGTGAGTAAAAAATTCTGCCTCACTTATTTCAAATTGTAATTTAGTATTTAACTTAAGCCCTGCCATTTGATTGGCTAACCACTCCCAAAATACAGTATTAAACCAATTTTTAGGGTGTAGATTTACACTAACAGTTAAAGCCGAAGACTCACTGAGCATTAGCTTTTTGACTTGTGTTATTACAGCTTTATCTAATATTAAAGCGTCTTGATCACTATAAACCTGCTTAATAAAATAACGAGCGGCCAGTAAACCAAGGTGGCTATGCCTAACCCGAATAAGAGCTTCATGCTGCAGGATATCTCCACTAGAGAGTTCAAATACAGGCTGAAAGAATAATATAAATTTATTCTTTTTAATGTTTTCTATAACCTGTTTGCTAGAGAGGTGTTTTTCTTGGCTGTGATTTAACGTTAAACGGTGGCAATGCTGCAATAGGCTGCTTTGTGATAGCGCGAGTGCTGATTTTGCTAGCTTATAAACCGCCACTTGATCAGCGCCTAATTGATAATCACACGCACCTATTTTAATATTTTTATGAGTAATATTTTTTTGATGATTTTGACATATTAAAAACACATTTTTATGGAGCTTTTCAACGTAGCTATTCAACTCGCTAATAGAAATGTTTGGTAAGGTAACCGCTAAGTAATTAGAGTTTAGTACTTTTACCGACACATCCTTAAGTTCGGCTAATTTTTTAGTAATTAAGACTTTAAAATTGGCTTCTATATCCGTTTTTTTATCAAAGCTACAATCACACTCAATAAGTAAAAATAAGTTATGTGATGCAGTATTAACTCCACACAAAGAACTTAAATCACATTTTTTTGCCTGTTCGATTAGTTGAGTATTTTTATGCCTTTGTTGAATAATTTTAGTCGGCTGTATAACTGTATTCTTAAGCATTACTTTACGGTTTACTTTTAACAGGCTCCACCAGCGATAAGACCAATTAGCAGCGCCTAATATAATCAGATTTAAAAATATAAATAAGTAGCTTTGTGTTACCCACACTGGATAGTGATAAAGGCTCAAACTTAACGTTTTAAAAGTAAAAACTTCGCGTTCTAAATTTACTAAGTTCCTAAAGTGATCTGAAGAATTTTGCACCCCCAGCTTAAAGCCTTCATTTTTAGCTAATGCGACTAACACTTCATTATTTATAGAGGGGGATAAATTTAATTCGTAAACACGCTTAACGAACTGCTGTCCAGAACCATGTGCTTTTTGATGTAATGCATCATTTAAAATGAAATTAAAACTAATAAGTATCACCAGAAACAGAACAAAAGAGATACCTTTGAAGTACTTTAAAAGCCAGAGTTTACTCTTTTGCATAGCCTGCCACTCGTTATATTAATAACTAAAGTGTTGTTCAATATCTATAGAAGCACAAGGTTGCAAACTAAGTTTAAACTTTTATTAATAGCACTAAACAAAAAACACTCAAATAAACGAGAGCTTACAAAAATAAACAGCTATGCCCTTTATTCTGTAAATAGATGAAAGCCATCGACAAAGCATTAAATCTCGTAACTCTTGTACTTTAGGGTGTGATTCATCTTCACTATCAGTTTGAGGTAAACCTTCAGGATTAAAAATTTTAACCTCAGCACCAAAGTACGTTAATAAACGTGCACTCTCCTCTATTACCAACTTGCTATAAGAACGCGCTCTTAATGATCCATATCACAATAAAATTTTAGGTTTGTGCTCAGAAAAACTAACGTTAAAATTTTTAGTATGTGGAACAACGCTGTGTGTTTTATTTGTATTTGGTAACCCATTAACTTCTGACATTTATAACTCAACCTTTACCAAATGAATATACGAAAAATCGAATGTATGAAATTTCACATACAAAAGCGCGTGAGTCAAATTCTATTTTATAAATTTTTTAAGTTATTAAAAAATCGGCTCAAGCCAATGGGAGGGATTGCGGTAGGTATTTGATAAAAATATTAAATTATATGTATAGCGCAACTATTTATTTAAACAGCGAATTATAGTTTCACGTAGTTTTTGTGTTTTAATGGGTTTTGCAACATGGGCGTTCATGCCAATAGATAAGTATCGTGTAATATCATCTTTCATAACATTAGCTGTTAAGGCAATTATTGGAATATTTGCGATAGTTTCATCACTATCATTACGAATAATTTGAGTCGCCTCAACACCGTCCATGATAGGCATATGAATATCCATTAAAATTATATCAAACGACTCTAATTTTACTGTTTGGATGCACTCTAATCCATTATCAACTAAGTAAACCTGAGCGCCGCTATTTTCTAGTATGTTGGTAACTATTAGTCGATTGATTGAATTATCTTCCACAACTAATACTTTTTAAGTAAAACCTCATGATCCCTTGTAAGTACAATTATATTATTGCAAAGCTGGGGATTAATATTATAAATACGCGTTAAAAATGTTTCACTACTCATCGCTGGCATTATCCAATCGACAATAATGACTTTAAATTTTTCTTTATTCTGTTCAATAATATCAATAGCTTGCTTAGCAGACGAGCACGCAGTACATACTAAACCCATAGCTGTAAGCTGATTTTCAATTACTTTAAGGTCATCTTCATTATCATCTATAATTAATACATCAAACGGATCAGTAAAGATTAGGTTAGCCGTATCATCAATCAACGCTTGGTTGTTCAATTTAACTTCCACCGAAGCAACAAACTCACTACCCACACCTTGAGTGCTGTGTACCGTTATATCACCACCCATCAATTGGCATAAACGCTTACTAATTGTTAAACCTAACCCTGTACCACCAAACTTCCTAGTTGTAGAACTATCTGCCTGAGTAAATGATTCAAATAAATCGGCAAGGCTTTGCTCGGCAATCCCAATACCGGAATCCTTAACAATGAAATACAAACAAACGCTCTTAGGATCGGCTAACGATCTTTTTGATTCTATTGATACCGATACAAAGCCCTGTGTAGTAAATTTAATTGCGTTAGAGCATAAAT
Organism: Pseudoalteromonas sp. TAE79; assembly: GCF_000498015.1. NCBI lineage: Bacteria > Pseudomonadati > Pseudomonadota > Gammaproteobacteria > Alteromonadales > Pseudoalteromonadaceae > Pseudoalteromonas > Pseudoalteromonas sp. TAE79. The sequence continues at coordinate 2,150 of NZ_AUTL01000082.1, read as the reverse complement.
TTAGCAGTACTTGGTTTATTCGAACTACATCACCTATTAAATCGAGTTTAACCTCTTTACCAATGACAATATCAAATGTGATCCCTTTGCTTTGAGCTAGCTCATCAAAAGTTGCTTTGATGTAGTCAACAACCGAATTTACAAAAAAAGGAAATTCTTCAAGGTTAATATTTCCAGACTCAATTTTTGAAAAGTCTAAAATATCGTTAATAACTACAAGGAGTTGATCTGAAGAATATTTAATTTTATTTAAATAATGCTCATATTCCCCAGACAAACCTTTTTCGAGCAAAATGTTGGTTAAGCCAATAATCCCACTCATAGGAGTTCTAATTTCATGACTCATATTTGCTAAAAATTCAGACTTAGCGGATGTCAGCTTTTCGGCCTCGTCTTTGGCTTGCAACAGTTCTTCAGTACGCTGTTCAACGCGAGACTCTAATCTTTGCTTTTCTTCATCAAGTTCTTTTAAAAGTTGAATGCGCCGTTGATTTAAAAACAATACGAAAACTAAAAAGCTGCTAAGAATAAAAATAATCGCAGTAGCGCTGTAAATTAATGTTTTATTTTGCTCAAAATAGGTTGGCTCGTAATAAGATATGATCGACTTTTCTGGCAAGCTTTGTTGAGCTATATCGAACTTGTTTAATTGACGCCAGTCATAAGCGTAAACACTTAGCCCTTCACCACTGATTTCACTTAAACTTTTATTTTCATTGTATAAAATTATCGAATCGGCAATACGTTCGCCTATTTTTTCACCCGACAACACATACCCACCAACAACACCTGAGCCTAATAGTACTTCCCAATAGCTAAACACTGGCGCCGGACTTTCTTCAGTTAATCGCTCTACTAGCTGATAAGGACTAAGTGATTTATTATCGAAACGCCTAAAAATGGGGGTTAATAAAATAATTGAATCTGCTGGGGCATTTCTTACTCTGGTGAGTAATTCTGGTAATGGAAGATCAAACCACTTTTCTACATTTAAATACGAAAAATCACGGTTAATAACCGAAAATAGTCCTCGATGAAAGCTCATACCAATATCGTTTTTTGTATCTAAAATCACGATCAATTTTTTAGGCTTCATTAAATTAACAGCATTTGCTGTTGCTTGCGCATAATCTAATTTAGCTTGGATCACAGCTCCGCTAGTCTTTTTTGGTAGATTAAACTGGGTGCCGGCTCTAAGTATATTCGTGGAGCATTTATAAAAAAATCATCTAATTGAGATAGTAACGTCGCTGCAGATGGCGACTGAGTAACGATGATATCGATGTGCTTATTTTTATATTTTTGTTTGAGGTAGTCTTTCATTAACTGTTTTTGATTAACTTCATCAAAGCGATTTACATCCATATTTTCGACAAATAGTTCATAACTAAAAGAACGTTTTGTAAGCTCTGTACGCAGTCCAAGCTCAACACTTTTATACCAAGGCATATCTTGATTTGTTGAATTTATAAATAAAATATGAGTAACGTCTGAAGGAGGTTGAGCGTGTGAACTAGGGCTCAAGAATTGAAAAACAAGAAATAAAAATAAGATATTAGTTTTCATGTTTCTCATTGTGTAATCAGGGGAAAGTAGTTTAATGGTAAGTGTTAACGATATATATCAATTAAATACAAGATAAAATTTACTGTAATTTAACATTACCAACAATACTATTTCACTTTACAGCCTAATGAGGTCTTATATTGATAGTTTTTTGATTATCATCACAGCGCAATACGCATATCGAGTAGGGTGAGGCTTATGCCTCATCCCTCTCACAGAACCGTACGTACGGACCTCGTATACGGCTCCTGTACCCTTCACATTTTATCAACTTATTTCCTAAACGCTGATAAAGCAAGCCATCCCGTATTCACTTTTTCTATTGGATATAAACCAAGCTCCTCAAACCATTGGTTTGGCATCGATACACAAGATAAAGGGCTTAGTGAGTTACGCCACGAGTTCATCTTTATGAACTTAAACGGTGGCTTTTTCCCTAACTGCTTTAGTCGTCGATGTAGCCTTGATGGCTTCTTCCACAACCTCAGCTGTATTGCCCTTAGTCTTCGTCTGATCCAACCTGCCAAGGCTTTTAGCTCTCGCTTACAATTGGCTATACTAAAATAATTTACAAAACCGCGCAC
>NZ_AUTL01000081.1:0-50240 GCF_000498015.1 Pseudoalteromonas sp. TAE79 | reverse complement strand
CTATCTACAGACGGTTTAATTTATGGTCCAAAAAAGGGATTTTGAATGAACTGTTTCGCGCATTATCTCGTGATGCGGACATGGATTGGGTCTTCATTGATGGCAGTATTGTCAGGGCTCATCAACATAGTTGCGGTGCAAGAACTGCTGACAATGAATCAATTGGAAAGAGCCGAGGTGGAAATTCTACGAAAATTCATCTTGCAGTCGATAGCGGAGGGTTGCCTGTTTATTATGAATTATCCTGTGGAAATACGCATGATATCGTCCATGCAGAGTCACTCGTAGCTAATTGCCCAACAAGTAATATGGTTGTCGCAGATAAAGGCTACGACAGTGAAAAACTGAGAGCGTTTGTTCGTGATAATAACGCTACACCCGTTATTCCACGTAAGGGCAACAGTTTAGTAGGCAATGAAGATATTGACTGGTGCATGTACAAATATCGGCACTTGGTTGAGAATGCATTTGGCCGTATTAAGCAATATAGAGGGATAGCCACGCGGTATGAAAAGCTTGAACGAAATTATCATTCAATGCTCGCTTTAGCATTTACTATGATGTGGCTACCAATGTGGGCTGATTGATATATGTACTACAAAGATCAACAGCCCCTAGTTCAGCATTTCATTCAAGCAAATTATAGTAAAACACTGAATGTTTCTGTGCTAGCAGCTTTGGCCTGTATGAGCGAGCGAACATTTCTTCGACAATTTACCCATGCCACAACATTAAAGCCGATACAGTATATTCAAAAAATAAGAGTGCAAAAGGCATGTGAGCTATTAGAATCGACCACTCACAGTTTTGAGCGAGTGGCTCTGAATATTGGCTATGACGATGTTAACAGTTTTCGCAAAGTATTTATTAAGATAATCGGATTAAGCCCTACGGCGTTTAAAGAAAGATTTGTTTGAATAGATAGTACCAAAGGGAAGAATCATTAATTACCGTTGTATTCTCACTTCACTATTAAAATAAATGGCTATTATTGTAAATATTGAATTAAAGGTATAAAACTTTCATCTTTATACTTAGCAAACTTGTTGCACACGCTTAATAAAGCAAATGAAGCGCTTAACCAGTATTTTGCACTACAGGGTTATGCGCTTCATAAAATGGACGAATAAAAGCTTTATTTAGTAATTACTTATCGTCACTAATACGACTTGCTACTGCGCTGTTTTGATCTTTATATTTTGCATCTTTACGGATGTTGTATGGGTTTTCACACGGGCCCGATAGCATTTCAAAGCTCATAGCACCAATTTTCATCAGTGGGCGAAGCGCCAGTGGTAATTTACCTGAGTTGTAAAACTCTAAAACAATATTACCGCTCCAGCCTGGGTCGATTCGGTGCGCAGTTACATGCACCATTAAACCTAAACGCGCAAGCGATGAGCGCCCATCTAACCACCCTACTATGTCTGCTGGCAGAGTTACTTTTTCGTGCGTTATAGCAAGTGCGAGTTCACCTGGGTGTAAAAAGAATGCTTCACCTTCATCAAGCACTATTTCTTCACTCATGATTGATTCCATGGCTTTATTTAGCTGATCTTTTGGACCACTTAAATCGACGTATGCTGCATTATGCGCATTAAAAGTTCTGAATTTATTACCTAATCGCAAATCGGCAGTTACGCCTGAAATCATGTCACTTGTTGGCGCAGGCTCAATAACAATGCGACCATCGCTTAGGTATTCATTAATATGTGTGTCTGAAAGTCTCATTATTTATTAATCTTCTGTAATCACAATTTCAATTGCATTGTGATGCTGTTGATAATAGAGCGTGCTGGCTATAAGCCTCGCTGCTGCGCTGTATGTTTTGCTTATCGCCGCGTCGTTATCGTTGGCAATAAGTTTTCCTTGCTCAGAATACTCGCGTATATCTATTGCAAGTGGAATATGGCTAAGTACGGGTACGCCGTGCTTGTGCGCAAGTTTTTGTGCGCCGTCTTTACCAAATACGTGGTTAGCTTCGCCGCAATGGCTGCAAATGTAATGGCTCATGTTTTCTATTAAGCCCAGCACTGGCACGTTTACTTTATTAAACATGGCAATGCCTTTTTGCGCATCGGCAAGGGCTAAGTCTTGCGGCGTAGTGACAATAACAGTGCCGCTCGCTGGTACTTTTTGGCTCATTGTAAGTTGAATATCACCAGTGCCCGGTGGCATATCTACAATTAAGTAATCAAGCTCGCCCCAATCAGTCTCGTTAAGCAATTGGCTAAGCGCGCCTGAAGCCATTGGCCCGCGCCATACGGTGGCGTCATCGCTTGGGACTAAAAAGCCAATTGACTGCGCTTTAATGCCGTTTGCATCAAAAGGCTGTAGCTGTTTGTTATCTTTAGTGACGGGCTCTGCACCCACCAAGCCTAAAAGCATTGGAATAGATGGGCCATAAATATCAGCATCTAAAATACCGACCTTTGCGCCTTCGTTTTTAAGGGCACCCGCCAAGTTAACAGCAGTAGTCGACTTACCTACTCCGCCTTTGCCTGAGGCAATAAGCACAATATGTTTAATCGCCTTAAACTTAGCTGCCTCTTTAATGATAACCTTGGCGCTAATTGTTACAGGCACATTTAAGCTTTCACTTACGTGCTGCTCCACTAAAGGCATTTCTGATTGCCCAGCAAATGGCAGGGTTAATTTAATGTGTAGTGATTTATCGTCATTTTGAGTAATAGTATTAATGAAGCTTTCGTCAATACCGACGGCAAAAGCCGCACTACGATATGCCGCTAAGGCAGTAATAATCGGTTGTTTTTGCACCGATTTAGAAGAGAATAGTTTCGACAGTCCAAACATAGCAATTAAATAGCGTTTCTTTGATGAAAAGTGCCACGGAATTATGTAACATTCAGGGCATTAACACCAGTCAATTAATAAAAATCCATGAGCTGTGCGCACTCTAAGCAGATAGCTTGTAGATAAATTAATGATAATTGCCGTTTGTATAATAAAAACGGCGTTTTATCCTCAATTCGGAATGATTATGACGCAGCGAAAGATCCTGATTACCAGCGCATTACCTTATGCAAATGGCCCTACTCACTTAGGTCATTTATTGGAATATATTCAAACTGATATTTGGTCACGTTTTCAAAAACTACAGGGCCACGAAGCTTATTATGTTTGCGCAGACGATGCCCACGGCACACCAATTATGCTTAATGCGCAAAAGCAAGGGATCACGCCTGAAGAAGCGGTAAAACAAGTGAGCATAGAGCGCCAACGCGACTTTGCTGACTTTAATATCAAATTTGATAACTACCACAGCACACACAGCCAAGAAAATAAAGAATTAAGCGAGCTTATTTATAACCGGCTAAACGATGCCGGTCATATTAAAAAGCACACTATTTCGCAATTATTCGACCCTGAAAAAGGTATTTTCTTACCCGATCGTTTTGTAACAGGTACTTGCCCAACGTGTAAGTCTGAAAACCAAAACGGCGACAGTTGTGATTCATGTGGTGCTACATACAGCCCTACAGACTTAATCAACCCACGTTCTGTAATGTCGGGCGCTGAGCCTGTACTTAAAGATTCTGAGCATTACTTTTTTGACCTACCAGCATTTGAAGGCATGCTAAAAGAATGGCTACACTCGGGCACTATTCAACAAGAAATGGCTAATAAGCTAGATGAATGGTTTACCGATGGCCTGCAGCAATGGGATATTAGCCGCGATGCACCTTATTTTGGTTTTGAAATTCCAAATGCACCGGGCAAATACTTCTACGTTTGGTTAGATGCCCCTATTGGTTACATGGCGAGCTTTAAAAACCTGTGTGACAAAACAGGCATCAACTTTGATGAATTTTGGGCTGAGGGTTCAGACGCAGAGCTTTATCACTTTATTGGTAAAGACATTATCTACTTCCACAGCTTATTTTGGCCAGCAATGCTAGAAGGCGCTAATTTTAGAAAGCCAACTAACGTATTCGCTCACGGTTTTGTCACTGTAAATGGCGAAAAAATGTCTAAATCGAAGGGCACGTTTATTAAAGCGCGTACTTATTTAGATAACTTAAACCCAGAGTACTTACGTTACTACTACGCAGCAAAATTAAGCAGCGGTATTGTTGATCTTGATTTAAACCTAGAAGACTTTGCACAGCGCGTAAATTCAGACCTAGTAGGTAAAGTAGTCAACATAGCGAGCCGTTGTGCTGGCTTTATTACTAAAAAGTTTGATGGCAAGCTAAGCAGCACTATTATGCAACCAGAGCTTTTAGCTGAATTTCAAGCGGCTTCACCTAGCATCACAACACATTTCGAGAACCGCGATTACAGCCGCGCAATTCGCGAAATAATGGCGCTTGCCGACAAAGCAAACCAATTTATTGATGGCGCAGCACCTTGGGTATTAATTAAAGATGACACTAAGCAACAAGAAGCACACGAAGTGTGTTCTCTTGGTCTTAACTTGTTCCGCGTTTTAATTACTTACTTAAAACCAGTGCTACCAGAAATGGCCGACAACGTACAAGCATTTTTAAATGACGACCTTGCATGGGACGGCGTTCAAAATGCTCTCGTAAGCCACCCTATCAATAAATTTAAACCGTTAATGCAGCGTGTTGAAATGGATAAAGTAAATAAAATGGTTGAAGAATCTAAAGAAAGCTTAGCGCCAAAAGTAACTATTGACCCTAACAGCCCACTTGCAAAAGAGCCGATTAGCGACGAAATAGAATTTGATGACTTTGCAAAAGTAGACTTACGCGTAGCTAAAATTGCTAAAGCAGAGCACGTAGAAGGCGCTGATAAACTACTTAAGCTAACACTTGATTTAGGCGGCGAAACTCGCCAAGTGTTTGCAGGTATTAAATCAGCTTACGCACCAGAGGATCTCGAAGGTAAGTTAACCGTTATGGTCGCTAACCTTAAGCCTCGTAAAATGCGCTTTGGTATGTCTGAGGGCATGGTATTAGCAGCAGGTCCTGGCGGAAAAGAAATTTATATTCTTAACCCAGATGACGGCTCAGAGCCTGGTATGCGCGTAATGTAATATTACTCATACAATAAAAAACCGCTGATACATCAGCGGTTTTTTTATGGGCAAAAGCAATGTTTAGTCGTATATTCAATACGAATGCCTCTGTATTAAATAAAGTGAATTGTAATTATGACCCAAATTTTATATGCCAACAGAATAAAACTAAGTAGCCAAATAAAACAACACAAATTAGTCGCCATACTGCGCTTAAAGCAACAAGGTGATGTAGCACCATTAATTGATTGTTTAGTTAATGCGGGCATAAACGCACTCGAGATCACGTCAAATACACCGGGCTTTGAGCAAGAAATAGCAAAAGCTCGTGCAGCTCATAAAAACGCACTTATTGGTGCAGGCACAATAATTAACACCACCCTTGCTCAGCAAGCAATTGATGCAGGCGCGCAGTTTATTGTAACGCCAAATACCAACAAATCGGTTGTCGAACTTGCCCACCAGCACGGGTTACCAGTATTAATGGGCGCGCTAACACCTACCGATGTAGCAAATGCAATTGAATATAAGGCAGATATTATTAAGGTATTTCCTGCGGGCAGTATGGGCGTTGGTTACTTTAAAGCATTAACAGGTCCATTTTCAGAAGCACAATTAATACCTGTTGGTGGTGTGAATTTAGATAATTTATCACAATGGTTTGAAGCAGGTGCTTGTGGCGCGGCAGTAAGTGGCGATTTTTGTAAGGTATTAAATACCGAACAAGAGCGTAGCCACCTTACCAAGCTTGTAAAAAACTATATAAGTAAACTGCCTAAATAGGCAGTTTATTTTATTTATAAAATAGCCAAATGTGAGCTCATAAAATTTGATTGGGCGCTATACAAAATTAATTACTACTAATTAATTCAGCTTTTTCAATACGCGATCTTTTCTTGGTAGGTAATAATTATCGTAATCAAGTGACACTATAACGCGCTCTGCTTTTCCTAATAACTCGTTACGCGGAATTAAACCTATTACACGCGAGTCAGCGCTATTGTCGCGGTTATCGCCCATTGCTAAGTAATAATCATCAGGAATTGTAATTGCATCAAACCCCGATAAACGTGAAGGAATATTTGCCACTCTTATCGAATGCTCTAATCCGTTTAAATCTTCAATTTTATCAAGCGAGTCTATGTTGCTTCGCTGATCTGCATAATTAAGTTTTTTACCATTAATAATGAGCTCATTATTTTCAAGCGCAACGGTGTCTCTTGGCACACCAATTACACGTTTAATTAAACGGTTATCGGCAGCTTGTGAATCAAAAACAATAATATCACCAGCTTGTGGATCCGCTAATTTAAGTAATTTTATGTGCGTAAATGGGACGCGAATATCGTAGGCCATTTTATCGGTAAGTATTCTGTCACCTTCTTGAATGGTCGGTTTCATTGAGCCTGTTGGCACTTCGTACCAATCGGCAACAGCGCTTCTAAATACGCTCATCAGTGCAATAAATACGATAAGAGAGCGGTTATTTTTCCAAAACTTATAAACTAATTTCATGCCTATTCCCTTCAATTGAACAAGTCTTTAATTGAGTAACTATTTATATGACTTTGCTAATTAGCTGCAGTTCAATCAATGATGTAACAAAACATGTTGACTACTAATTTTAATTGATCGATTAAATTTAGAGCGTCGTAACATTTAACGAAACCAACGGGTATTAACTTAAAGGAAAATAAAATGTTTAAGAAAATTACTACTGCATTATTGTTTACAACTGCAAGCCTTGGATTTACTACAATGGCTTATGCTGATCATCATGGTATGAAAAAAGACGTTGTTGAAGTAGCCGTTGAAAATGGTTCGTTCACTACTCTTGTTGCTGCTGTTAAAGCCGCAGGTTTAGTTGAAACGCTGCAAGGTAAAGGACCGTTTACTATTTTTGCACCAACAGATGCTGCATTTTCTAAATTACCTGAAGGCACTGTAGAAATGCTACTCAAGCCTGAAAACAAAGACAAGTTAACGGCGGNCAGCCGATGTAATGAATGTAGACAGTGCGAAAACACTACAAGGCCAATCAGTTATGGTTAAAGCCGACAGCATGGGCGTAATGATAAATGACGCTAAAGTTGTAAAAGCTGATGTAAAAGCAAGCAACGGCGTAATTCATGTTATCGACACAGTACTACTTCCAAAAGAGTAGTCATAAAAGAATAAGCCAAATAAAAAAGCATAAGTAAATACTTATGCTTTTTTATTGTTTTATGTTTTATCACATAAAAAATTATTGATTTAGTTTTTCTTTCGCTTCTTTTACTTTTTCAAAATCTAAACCAAGTTCGTCAGTCGCTTCTTTAATAAGGTGCGGTTGAGTCATTACGACTGCCATTAGTTGCTGTAGTTTTTCTGGCGGAATACCAAGCTCTTGAACAAGCGCCATTGCCATCATTGGGTTTTGAGTAAACGCTTCAAACAATGCTTTTACTTTTTCGTCGCTTACATTGTTCTCTTTAAGTATTGCTAGTATTGGATTCATTATTAAACCTTAAGTGTTTTTTTATAGGGCTTAGTATATGGGCTAAACCCTAAAATTAAAGAGTTACTCTACAAGTAAAACAACTTTACCAGCATTTTCATTACGCTCTAAAATAGCATGAGCTTCGTTTGCGTCGCTCCAAGGCAATATTTTATACAGGTTAAAGTCGTACTTTTTAGTGGCAATATCATTGTAAAAGCGTGCTACAAAGTCGTCGCGCACCTGGCGTTTAAACTCAATACTACGATTTCTAAGCGTTGAGGCATGAAACGAAATACGTTTGCGTAAAAGCGCGGCAAAATCAACTTCTGCAAAACGTCCATCTAAAAATGCAAGCATTACAATTTGGCAATCCATCGCTGCAATAGCGGCATTTTTATTTAAGTAACTCCCCGAAACAGGATCTACAATTGCATTTGCTGTTAACTCATTTGCTTTCATATATTCTACAAAGTCGGTAGTTTTGTAGTTAATTGCATGATCGGCACCGAGTTCTTTTGCGTGTTGGCATTTGTCATCCGTACCGGCAGTAATAACTACGGTAGCACCTGCGCTTTTAGCCATTTGAATTGCGGCACCGCCCACACCACTAGCACCTGCATGAATGAGCGCTGTTTGCCCTTTTTGCAATTTACCAAGCTCAAATAACGCGCCAAATGCTGTTAGGTACACTTCGCTTATTGCAGCGCCTTCAGCCATTGTTACATCATCGGGTAATTCCATAAGCTGCTTTGCATCAACGGCTACATATTCACTGTAAGCGCCACCAGAACACAAGGCAAAAACACGCTTATTAAGCCAAACTCTATCAACTTTACCGCCAATATCGCTAACAACACCGGCACATTCTAAACCTAAGATAGGGCTATCTCCCGCAGGGGCCGGGTATTTACCTTGGCGCTGCATACTGTCTGCACGGTTTACACCTATTGCTGCAACTTTAACAAGTACTTCATGGCTCTTTAAAACCGGCTTTTCGGTTTCACTAAATGCAAGATTACCATCTTCATGAGAAATATATTTCATTGTTGCTCCAAGTTTAAAAACTGTAATAACATATAGATGGGGATGAACACAGATTCAAACAACCTCAAAAGCGCCAACTTTGTTTGTAAGGATAAACATCGGGTAGATAACCATTGTGTACTTGTTGCTGACAACCTTGCCAAAACGTCGCTAAAAACAAGTTACTGTGCTCATTATTAAAATAATTAAACGCAATCTCGTTGGCGCTAAAAAACACCTTAAATTGGCTCGGAAATATATCGTTTTCAGCTATATCAAAATACGAGTTACTACTTAGCTCTTCAAGTGCATTTTGGGTTTGTGGCACCTCTCTAAAGTTGCAATCGGTTAGTGGGCAAATTTCGTCAAAGTCGTAAAACACCACTCGCCCCCATCGCGTTACGCCAAAGTTTTTCATTAGCATGTCGCCCGGAAATATATTAGCACCGGCTAATTCTTTAATTGCTTTACCGTAATCATGCATAACTCTCTCTAAGGTTTTGTTATCGCATCGGGTAATATATAAATTAAGCGGGGTCATTTTACGCTCAACATAAACGTGCTTTAAAATAAGTGCCTTGCCAGATATAACCATGCTGCTGCCAATTTGGCTTTTCATCTGCTCAAGCAGTTCATCGCTAAAACGGCTTAAATCAAACGCTAAATATCTAAATTCGTGTGTGTCTACCAAACGACCAACCCTATCGGCTTGTTTTACAAAGTTATACTTTTCTTTCACTTGTGCTTTGGTGGCTGTTTTTGGCGCACTAAATTTGTCTTTAATTACTTTATAAACGTAATCTAGCCCTTCAATAGTAAATACCAGCATTACCATACCCGGCGTACCTGGCGCTTTAACATACTTGAAGTTGGCTGGGCTATTTTTAGTCGTATCGACCTTATACCGATAAAACTCAGTTTTGGCGTGCTTTATAAAACCAATGGCGTTAAATAACTCAAAGCGTTGTTTGTGTGGGATTAATACACTTAGGTAATCTACATAACGTGCGGGCTTATCGGTATCAACCATAAAATAGGTGCGTGCAAAGCCAAATAATAAACTTAATTGATCGGCGCCCATCATTACAGCATCAAGCTTTAGTCCCTCATCGGTATTTAAAATAGCGATAGCAAAAGGCATATTGTCGCCATTTTTAGCAATGCAGCGCCCAATTAAATAACAGGCTTTGTTTCTAAAAAATAATGAGTTGGCGTATTCAATATACCCGTCATTTAAATTTATAAGTTCGTACACCTGTTTGCATTGCTGCTTAGCGCCTTGCATTAACGTACTTTGTAAAGTGGCTACATCGCGTTCTAACTGGCTAAACGGCACTCTAAATACTTGATTAGTGATAAGCGTTTTAACGGCATTATTAAACCCATTATGTAACGACACCCTACTCACTAAGCTTTCATAAGAGCGCGGCTCACTACGATACTTTGCTTTTAATACAAACAAATGCACAGTACGAATTTTTTTATCGTCCCAAATTGCGCCAAACGTTGAGTTAAAAAAGGTATGCGCAATAGGTTTATTTTCGTGATTTTGTACCATATCGCCATAAATATTTTTAGCTAACTGCCACGTTTGCGGGCAAGTAAGTTCAGCGTAAGCAATTACTCTCACGGCTTCACTCACGTTTTTTACTTCGCGTTCGTAAACCTGTAAACGTTCACGCATAGCACTTTGCACACTGTGGTATTGGCGTTGTTCAAAACGGCTTTGTGCACCCAGTGTAATATTTAAAAATTGCGAAAACATTGCCTCAAATCCTGCAAAAACAGATCGTGCAAGCTTCCTGGCTACAACATGTTGTAGCGCATTATTCGATTGATTTGTTAACCTATTTTGCATAAATACAGCACTTATATTGATGCCAGTTATGGCGGTTATTTTTTATTAATGGTTTACACCTTAGCAAGCAGGCTTTAATTTAGGTAATTAATAAAGCATATAAATAGAATTTATTGGGCGTATTGACCTTTCGAGGTTAATTTTGCAGCCGTGTATTTGGTTTTTAAGCAAGGCAAAGTACATGTAGTGTGGTGACTCCCCATAAATGTACTTTAACGCTGCATAAAGGCCAAATACACACTGCCCATAGGGTTCTTTCTAGGGACGATTAACTCTTTGTTACTCGATTTTTACTTAGCCCACTAGGTGGCAAACCTCGCGCCGCGATTAAATCGAACCTAGATTGAACAAATTTCAATCCTGAAAGGCCAACACGCCCATATGAATATAAGAAATGTCGATCTCAACCTTCTCGTTTATTTAAATGTGTTAATAGATGAGAAAAGTGTTTCAAAGGCTGCCAATAAACTCGCGCTTACGCAACCGGCTATGAGTAACGCATTAAAACGTTTACGCGATTTATTTGACGACCCGCTACTTGTGCGTGCCGCAGGCTCTATGACACCAACAGCAAAGGCACTTGCATTAAAGCCTGAAGTGGAGGCGCTCTTAAAAATGGCCGAAGCAATTACGCAGCCTAGTGATCAATTTAACCCTGCAACCGCAGAAGTTACGTTTAGAATAATGGCAAACGACTACATAGAGTCGACCTTAATAGCCCCTTTTATAACCGCGCAGCTTAGTAAAAGTCCTGGCATTAATTTTGACGTATTAAGCCCAAGCGACGTTAACCTGCAAGACATGGAAAAAGGCACTATTGATTTAGCAATAAACCGCTTTAATGGCCTACCACGCTCGTTTCATCAAGCCAGTGTTTGGCGCGATAATTACTGTTGTTTAACCCATCCTAAAAATACATTTTTACACCAATCAGGGTTAGAAGACTACTTACAAAAAGAACACATTTGGGTAAACCGTGCCGGCTGGGGGCCAGAGGCCGCTGTTACTAATAAATCGGGAAAGCAAAAATTAGGCTGGGTAGACGAAGCGCTTTGGCAGCTAGAACAAACTCGTAAAATTCGTGTGTTCACTCGCCACTATATGGTTGCAAGCCTGCTTTGCCAATCAGAACAACTTATTGCCACACTACCACGCAGGCAGGCTAAGTTATTAGCTTCTCATACTGATTTAGTAATCAGCTCTGTGCCATTTCAAATAGTGCCTATTGAGGTAAAAATGATATGGAGTCCACTGCTACACCATGCGCCAGCACATCAATGGTTAAGGCGTGAGTTGTTAGCATTTGCTAAAACGATTGCAGATAGGTAATTTATTATTTTCATCACACCAAGCATCGGAGATTTCACTGTCGCGCATGGTGTTCAGCTTTACTTTTTTGTAAAAAATATAATGATAAACAAACTTAATAATAAGAATAACGATACTGCAAATAAAATTTTTGCTGTATTTCAAAAATCCTATGCTATTGAGGCTAAACTGATCGGCGCGCTTAACTTTCCTCCCCTGACGCGTAATGTTAAAGGTATAAAAAAGTCAGAAACAACCTTTTATAGCTACAGCGAAAATGAATGCTTAGCAGCAGTTATTGAAGTAGATATAAACAACGAGTGTCTAGATATTTGTAGTTTAACCGTTGACCCTAGCTATTTTAAAAAGGGTATCGCAAGTAAGCTAATAAATTATGTTTTAGCAATGGATGATTTATCTCATGCAATAGTGGAGACTGCGGTTGCTAATACTCCTGCAATAAACTTATATAAAAAGCATGGTTTCGTGGAATTTAAAAGATGGACTCCTTCACATGGTATTGAAAAGCTGGCTATGTCGGTCGTAATTTAAATCAGTATTTTAAAATAGGTAATTTATAAATGGATAGTGCATCAATAATTGCATGGAGTGTTTTATTTGGTGGCATAGGTATTGGATACCTTACTTACGGGCGAAGAAAAAAAGCCGTAGTACCACTTTGTATTGGTTTATCGTTATTAGTGTTTCCGTACTTTATGACCAGTGTAAGTATGTTGCTTATTGTAGGCGCTATTTTAGTTGCCATTCCCTACTTTGTTAAAATTTAACATTACTACTGTTATTGCTAAGGCTAAATAAAATACACGCGAAAAATAAAAAAGCGCCATGGTATTCAACTTTGGGAAAATACCATGGCGCTTTTGGGGTAGTAGAAATACGAATGTACCTACACTGTATGATTTGCAAGCTTAGTACCAACTTCATGAAATAATTAAAGTTCAATAAAAACAATTAATTAATATATCTTCTCGATACCTCTATTGTTTCCCTTGTTCCAGTTTTGTGCACGCTGCCACAAATTTGCACCAAATTAATTGGCATTATTTAAGGTTGTTTCAGCATTCTATTAACCATTAAATCTTATTATTGATAAAATCAATATCAGTTATTGAAAACAACAATTTTATTAATAATACACTTAGCGCTAGAGTGAAGTTAAGCCAACAAACTAAGAGTAATTATTATGACAACAACTTCTTTCACACGCCAAGATGGATTATTCATCGATGCTAACTTGCATCAGTTCATTGAAGAGCAGTTATGCACTAAAGCTAACACCACTGAAACTTACCAAGCATTAGCTACTTTAGTTGATGAGTTTGGTTGTAAATGCCGTAAAACAAAACATCAACCAGATGATGTATTAGAAGTTGATACATTATTAAATGCATACCAACTTAAAAATCATCCACTTTGCCATGTAGATGCACAAACTACGGAAGCCGTTTTAGACGAATATTGCTGCCAGGTTCCTGCAATTATTGTTGTTGCGTTAATGGATACGCTTAGTGGTACACAGTGCGATGAACCCCAAGCACATGAGATTTACCATCGTGCAGCGCAGTTAACCAACCGCCCTTGTATGCACAGAGTAAAAACTGCCTCAGCAGCTTAATAATGGATGTATTTAAAAGTGCTCGATGACCTTCTTTGCAAAGCCAGTACAAGTTAAGGTTGTCGAGTTATGAATACTTGAGTTATCGCTCTGCTCTTGCGCTAAATCAAAGGTTACTTCACCGCTTTTAAATGTTTGCTCTAACGCATTTTCTATGAGTAATGCGGCCTCGTCCCACCCCATAAATTTAAGCATTAATACCGCACTTAAAATACTACTACTGGGGTTTGCTTTATTTTGCCCTGCTATACGTTCAAACGTGCCATGTGTAGGCTCAAAAAATGCGACATCGTTATTTAAATTTGCAGCGGGCATTATACCAACACCACCAACTTGTGCACTGAGCATATCCGCTAAAAAGTCACCATTTTGGTTAGTAGTCACCACTACATCAAATTGCTCTGGATGCATTAAACATTGCTGCAGCATGTTGTCGGCTATGACTTCTTTAATAATTAAGGGTGCTTGGTGTGCTCGCTCTATTTGCAACCAACGCCCATTTTCATGTGCGGTGGCATTAAACTCGTTTTGTGCAAGTGCAAACCCCCAACGCTTAAATGCACCATCGGTAAATTTAAGTACATTACCTTTGTGTACTAGCGTTAATGATTCACTATCGTTTTTAAGTGCATAGTTAATTGCAAAGCGCATTAGTCGCTCAGAGCCTTCTTTAGATATATTTTTAATACCAATTCCGCACTCTTGTGAAAACCTTAGGCGGGTTACGCCCATTTCCTCACATAAAAAATCGAGCATTTTTTCGCTCTCTACACTGCCTGCTTGCCACTCAATACCTGAGTACACGTCTTCGCTACTATCACGAAGCACTGTTATGTTTGTTAAAAAAGGGTTTTTTAAAGGAGAAGGGAGTGCACTAAAACCTTTTATAGTGCGCATATTTACAAACAAATCCATTTCTTGCCTGAGTGCGACATTAAGAGATCGAAAACCACCACCTAGTGGTGTGGTTAACGGCCCTTTTATGGCAATTTTACAGGCACGTACCGCGTTAATTGTTTCTTGTGGAAACCAATCACCGTCATACAGCTTTGCGGCCTGCTCGCCATTATAAGCCTGCATCCAATGAATTTTCCGTGCGCTTTTATAACAATGCTCAATTGCACTATCAACAACATGGCGCATTACCGGCATAACATCTAGACCCACGCCATCGCCATCAATAAAAGCAATGATAGGTTCTAACGGTATTTGCCAGTGTCCTTGTGCATCAATAGTGATATTTTGGCCGTGCTCAGGAACTTGAATATGCTGATACGTCATGGCTAAACCTAACTTAAAATAACGATTAATTGATTAAACCATGCTTAGCTAGGAGTGTCTGTATTTGTACTTTTATAGTTACTATCATTTTAAAAAATAAAGAATTAGGCGTGATTATTTATCCATTTAGTTGGTCTTGTATATTAGAATTTTCGTACCAATTATTAAATTACAGTGGAGCATTTTAATGAAATTCTTTTTTGTACTGCTACTATTAATCAGCTCTTTTAACGCATTAGCCGTTGAAGTAGTCATACATAACCTTAGCTCGCTCTCAAGTAATGCTCAAAATACTGTGTCTATATGGGTTAATCAAAGTTTTGAAAAAACACAAAATACACTGGGACCTTTAAAACAAACCACATTGCCTATTTATTTAAAACCGCAATACTTTGCTTTTGAGCCTGTACCTTGGGCTACAGTTAAGCGCAATAACCCTGATGGGCTTGAACTACATATAGATCGCTATGCCAGTTTAAATGCATTCACTAAAGATTGGACGCTATACCATGAGCTTTCGCATTTATATTTGCACTACTTCCCTACTCCGGTTTTTGGCTTAGCGAGGGTTTTGCCAGTTATATGCAAAACGTAATAATGCGTGACAGCGGTATAATTACCCAGCCGCAATTTGTACAACGTTTAAATGCAGGATTTGATCGTGCCCGCCTGCAAACTAAAACTAAAACACAGCCACTTAATAAGCTCTCTGCCGATATGTGGAAACAACGCGCCCAGCAACGTGTTTATTGGACGGGTGCGGCTTTTTTTGCACAGGCCGATTTGAAGCTACAAAAACAAGGTTTATCTGTCGCGGGTATAATAAAACAGTATCAAGTATGCTGTAGACCCGCTCGCTCTAGTGCTAAAACCTTTATAAAAGAGTTAGATAAGCTATCCGGTAGTAGCGTTTTTACAACGCTGTATGCAAAATATAATACCCGCACCGATTTTCCTGATATTAGTAAAGAGCAGCTAAACACGCTTTAACGGCTGCTCTGTTTTATATAGTTACTATATTCAACAAGCCCTTGCGCGTTAAAATTGGTTGAGTACTCGTTCATAAAACCATGCAAAAAATTGGTTTTATAGCACTTAACATTCGCTTTGGTGCTTAAAGCTTTAATAACTTCATCAACATTAAAGTGACTCTCACTTGCTGGAAATATAAACTCACAGGGTACTTTTGCGCTTAAATTTAAATTATGTCTAATTTGCGACGGATAAAAGCCAATTAACTTTTTAAGGTGTGTATTGCCTGTTAATAACTGTGCCCGCCATGCTGCACTTGCCCCTGCACTAAAAGCAATACACGTCGTTGGCAATTTTAAACTCTCAAAGCATTTTTGAAGTTTGTCGGTGTATTTATCATGGCCACACTGCTGTATAAAATTGTTGTAACTATCTTGTTCACTTTCAATAGCTTGATACTTGTTATTGTAAGGGTCAACAATCACTAAATTTGAACTAATTGCGTGTGATAACCTCCTTAAAGCAGGGGTTAAACCATAAATATCACTCACTATTAGGTAATTCATACTTATCCTTTGGTAACTAAAAATGGGCTTTGTAAGCAGTTGATAAGATTTATTATAAATATTTTTACAAAAATAGCTTGCACACAATTTATATATAAGTTACCTTCCCTCTCTGGTTTAAAGAAACCGCCGCGGTTAACCATTTACCCTGATCCAGTAAGCCCCGCAAAACGTATATTTGAAAGCTAAGTTATTGTACGGCGAGAACCCCTTGAATAATACCGAGATGATTTTTTACTATCATCGCAAAAGTGTCATAAAGATCGTCAACACTGTAATGAAGCTAAACACAACATCGTTAATTTATTAACTGCAATTTGCTATAAAAATATAGCGCAGAATAAATAACAAGAATAAAGTGAGTTTTATTATGTCTTATAAATATAATGGGTCTATGATCCAAATCGCACATCCAGTGCAATCAATTTCAGTAAACAAACATCGTGTAATCTTTAGTGATACACAAGGTTTAAAAAATGCATTGTTTCAAAAAGCGAGTGATGCACGCCAGTTTGTTAAGTGGCTAAAAGCTAACTAAGCAACACATAACTTTAATTGCCCTTTTATTATTGCAATTATTGATAAGATATTATGCCAGCCTTGTTGCTGGCATTTTACTTTTTAGCTCTTTATTGGTTACAATAGTTTTACAATAATAATTACTGGCAGCTGTTGTAATGCTCCGTATATTTTTAACTTTCTTACTTTTTTTCTGTCTGAGCTCAATAGGCAATGCTAGAACCATAAACTGGCTAGCGCACGATTTTGCACCCTATTATATTTTAAATGGTCAATATCAACACCAAGGCCGTGACGAAAGCATAATTTATTTACTTGAAAAACAACTTCCTAATATTACCTTTAACCGCATGCTTATCCCCTCAGGTAAGGTAATCCAAGAGCTATCTAATACTTCAAATAATGTTTGTGCGTTATCGCTTTATAAAAATGATTACAGAAAAGAGCATATTTATTTTACAGAGGAGAGCTCAACAACGGGCCTCTCGCCTTCAATAGCAATGCACAAAAGACTCGCCAAAGCGCTAAATATAGCGGAATCAAAAGAAGTATCACTACTCAATTTAATACAAGATAAAAAACTAACTCTTGGGATCTCTATGAGCCGCTCTTATGGCCAAGAGATAGATACATTGATAAACAGTACGCCTAATATAGATTTAGTAATTAGACCCACTCGCGATAGCCTAGCGAGCCTCACATACATGCTTAACCTAAAACGAATTGATATTTTGCTGGGTTACCCAAGCGAGCATTACTATTTAGCAAAATCAATGCACTTTGAAGAGAACTTAACGCAGCGTCCATTAACCGAATCACCCGCGTTAAGTTATGGTTTTATTGGCTGTACTAAAAACGAGCAAGGCGCAGAAGACATTGCTATTCTTAATGAGCAGCTTAAAGTTATTAAAAAAACGCAGGCTTATAATGATTTACTCATGCGCTGGTTGCCCGAGCATTTAAGGCCGCTATTACAGTCACGTATTAATAGCGCAAAATAAGCAAATTCGAAGTCGCTTAATTTGAGTTTCTGTTAAGCAAAAAAAACGCCACAGTAAGTGGCGTTTTTATATTTAATAATGGTATTACTGACGAACGCCTTCTATTGATAAAATAATATCAACATGAGTAGATGCAGGTCCTAAGTTGTAATCAATACCGTAGTCGGTAAGTTTAAGGCTGGTTTCGCCTTCAAAACCTACGCGGTATCCACCCCACGGATCTTTCCCTTCGCCCACTTTATCTATTTCAAAGGTAATAGTTTTAGTTACGCCATGCAGCGTAAATTCGCCGGTTACGTCGGCCTCTTCACCATTTTCATCAAATTTAATGCTGGTGCTTTTAAATGTCGCTTTTGGGTATTTATCCACATTTAAAAAATCTTTACCGTGTAAGTGCTTATCGCGCTCTGCATGGTTAGAATCAAGGCTTGTGGTGTCAATATTTACCATAATTTTTGATGCATCAGGGTTTTTAGCATCATAACTAAATGTGCCGTCAAAAGTATTAAAACGACCATATAACCAGCTGTAACCTAAGTGTTTAATTTTAAAGTTAACAGATGCGTGCCCGCCTTTTGTATCAATTACATAATCAGCTGCATTAGCGGCTGNNNCTGTTGCCGATAACATCATTGCAGCCGAAACGGCTGTGCTTACTAATAATTTTTTCATTTTAATCATCCTTTAATGGTTTGATCATTCTGATTAAGGTTTTATCTTTATCGATAAAGTGATGTTTTAACGCCCCTAGTGCATGCAATACTGCAAACCCTATTAATGTGCACGCGCCGTAATAATGTACTTTTCCTGCAATATCGGCTTGGTCATCAAAAGCAAAATCAAGCGCTGATACGTTAAATAAGGTAAACACTTCTATTGGACGTCCGTCTGCGGTTGATATTAAATACCCAGCAACAACAATAACGGCCAAAATAATATACATAACAATATGCGCGGTGTGTGCTAATTGGTTCATACCTTTACTTTCACCTAAGGGTTTAGGTTGTGTAGATAAAGCACGCCATAAAATTCTAAATAAAAATACGGCCACAAGCGTAATACCAATGCTTTTATGTAAATCGAGCGAGCCTTTATACCAGCTATCGTAATAAGTAAGCTCAACCATATATAAACCTAAACCAAACAGGCCAAAAATAGTCAACGCCATGAGCCAATGTAAAATAATGGCGACAAGTCCGTAAGATGAAGGTGTATTTTTAAACATGTGTAACGTCCTATAATGCTATGACGTTACAATATAGTGCATAGCCGTAAATGAAAATAACATTTACAAACACTTTACGTGCGTATAAGCACAGAACTTTGATAATTAAAGTCAGTTTTAGAAGTTGAGGATTAAACAGATAAGTTTATAGGGTGGATTGCTCGCTCAAGCTGACATAAATTAAGCTCTCTGGGCTTACTTGCAAACAAGTAACAAGTCCTTCTTTAATGAGCTCAAGCATGGCTATAAAACTAACCACCACACCACTACGCCCTTCATCAGGCGTAAAAAGCGCATTAAAAACCACTGCTGAATTTGCTTTCGATAGCTGTTGTAATATTTGGCTCATTCTCTCTCGGGTTGAGAGTACTTCGGCAGTAATTTGATGATGTTCAAACGTTTTTGCTCGCGCCATAACATCACTCAACGCCAGCATTAAGTCTTTAAGTTCAATATCAGGGAGGTTTTGACTTGTGTCTTCATTTATTGGCATAGCGGCATGCGCTATAAAAATATCACGCCCAACACGGGGGATATCATCGAGGTTTTCGGCGGCTTTTTTAAATAACTCATATTCTTGCAGGCGTTTAATAAGCTCAGCGCGAGGGTCTTCTTCCTCTTCAAGCTCTTCGTGAACAGGGAGTAATAAGCGCGACTTAATTTGTGCAAGTAACGCAGCCATTACTAAATATTCGCCGGCAAGTTCGAGTTGAAACTCGGTCATCATTTCAACGTAACTTACATACTGCTCTGTAATACTAAAAATAGAAAGATCGAGCACATCAAGCTTATGCTTTTTAATTAAATAAAGCAGTAAATCGAGAGGGCCTTCAAAGGTTTCTAATATTATTTCGAGCGCATCGGGCGGAATATATAAGTCTTCTGGTTTATCTACAACCGCTTTACCATGCAAAAAAGCCAGTGGCAACTTTTGCTGCACTGGCTTTTCATTACTTTTTGTATCAGCAGTACTTTCGCTCACTTGTTATTACTCAAATGGGCTTGTATCACCACAGCCAACACGTAGTATTTTAACTTCATCTTCTGACAAATCGATTACCGTGGTTGCTTGCTCGGCTAAGTGGCCACCGTGAATAATTAAATCGACGTGTTTATCTAATCGCTCTAATATTTCATCAGGATCTGATTCTGTAAACTGCTGACCTGGTAAAATTAAAGAACACGACATTAACGGCTCACCAAGTTCGGCAAGTAACGCACAGGCTATTGGGTGCTCAATTACACGCATGCCAATGGTTTTTTTCTTGTCGTTTAATAAACGTTTAGGGACTTCTTTTGTGCCTTTAAAAATAAAGGTATAAGGCCCTGGCGTATTATTTTTAATGAGTCTAAATAGCTGGTTATCTACGCGTGCATAAGTAGATAACTCCGATAAATCACGACAAACTAGCGTAAAATTATCGTTTTTTTCAATACCACGAATACGCTCTATGCGCTCTTTGGCTTGCTTATTACCAATGTTACAACCGATGGCGTAGCCCGAATCTGTTGGGTAAACAACAACCCCGCCTTGTTTAATAATATCAACGGCTTGACTAATTAGTCTCGGTTGCGGGTTATCAGGATGAATATGAAATAATTGACTCATGTTAATGCCCCTTCTTCTCCTTCCCAAGCTTGCCAAACACCTTGGCAATCTTTTGGTAGGTATAAATTTTTGCCAAGCTCTAAATAGCTTGTCGGAAAATGAAAATCAGACCCTTGCGAGCAAAGTAGTTCGTACTCACGGCTGAGTTCACCTAAAAATTGACGTTCGCTTGGCGCCTGTTGAGGTTGTGCAACTTCCATTGCGTCCCCTCCTACACTTTTAAATTCTACTAATAATTTGCGTAGCCACTTGTTTGACATTTGATAGCTACTTGGATGCGCTAGTACAGCAACACCACCAGCGGCATGTATGGCCTCAATAGCGGTTTGCATGGTGCACCAGCAACTTGGTACGTAGCCTGTTTTGCCACGCCCTAAGTACTTTTTAAAAACACCCGGGAAATTTTTAGCAACACCGCGCTCAATAAGGGCGCGTGCAAAATGTGCACGCGTTATTTGCGCGTCTTTTGCCAGCTCTTTAGCTTGCTCGTAAATGCCATCAAAGCCATTTTTTGTAAGGCGAACACCAATCTCTAGTGCACGCTCTTCTCGCTTTTGCTGCTGAGCTGATAATAAAGAGGTAAGGTCAATATTATTAATATCAATATTTAAACCTACAATATGAATTTCGAAGCTTTCCCATTTAGTAGACACTTCGGTACCCGTTATTAATGAAAGCGGTAAGTTTTCGGTTTTAATAAATTGCTGCGCAGGCTTAATAGCCGCCACAGTGTCATGATCGGTAATAGCAAACACATCAATATTTTTATCAACAGCGCGATGCAATAATTCTTCAACCGTTAAACGCCCGTCTGAATGTGTGGTATGGCTATGTAAATCGTATTTTATCAAAAGAAAACTGCTTAAAATTAAGGGTTACTGGTGTTTATGTAAGTATAACAACTTTTTTGACTAAATTGTTTTAAATAAACACTTGACACAAAAGCATAAGATACGTTTTACTGTAGCCACTTTCAGACACATTAGAATTAACAATAATGATCAATTCAAACTTAAACACTATTTGGTGGTGGCACTCGTAATTGTCGGGTGATGAATTGTCGTGTCTAGCAAAAATTCAAAACCCGCAACTATGCGGGTTTTTTTATAACTAAATTTTACGAAACGTTTTATATTATAAATATTTAATAAATATTGAGGCAGAAAAACATGAATAACGGTCTTACTCTTACACATCGTTGGTGGTGGCGCTTGATATAGCGGGACGGTAATGATCTGTTTGTAATTTAGATATCGTTATTCAAGCCCCGCATTGCACAGCATTGCGGGGTTTAATTTTTTGAGGGAATGAGGTTTGATTTTTAGTCATATAACTACCACACCAGGCGAAGTAACAAGCATTACGCAAGTACGCGACTATATTAGTAGTCCTCTTGCATTATACGCGGCACTTGATAAGCCTAACTCACTACTGCTTGAATCGGCTGAGATTGATTCTAAAGACAGTGTAAAAAGTTTAATTTTAGTCGACTGTGCATTGCGCATTGTATGCCAAGGTAAAGCAGTCACTATTACTGCTCAATCTAATAATGGGCAACAGCTACTTAGCTACTTGCAGGCAAATGTTAAAAGCTGTGATGCCACTTTAGACGGCGCAACACTTACCCTGTGTTATTTAGACACTAGCGGCGATACTGACGAAGCGAGTAAACTAATTGCAGATAACGCATTTAGCGCTCTGAGAACTTGTATTAACAGTATTAAAAGCACAACTAACAATCCATTTTCGTTATTTTTAGGCGGTGTATTTGCCTACGATATGGTAGCAAACTTTGAGCAGTTAAGTGATGTACCTGATGGCGAAAACACCTGCCCAGATTACGTATTTTATTTAGCCGAAACCTTAGTTGTTATTGATCATCAAAAACAAACAACCGAACTCATTGGTAATGTATTTAACGGCCCAGACGTACACGCTAACTGCTTTGAAGTAGGTAAAGAGCTAGAGCGCTTAAATACGCTGTGCGATAACGCTTCAGAATTTAGTGCGGATATGCAAAGTGGACAATGTGAGGTAAGCGTTGATATAGACGATGACACATACTGCGAGCAAGTAATTAAGCTTAAAAAGAATATTGTAGACGGTGATATTTTTCAGGTAGTGCCATCGCGTACATTTTCACTACCTTGTCCTGATCCTCTGCACGCTTATAGCCAGCTTAAAAAGCAAAACCCAAGTCCGTATATGTTTTATATGCGCGATGAAGACTTTGCTTTATTTGGCGCATCGCCTGAATCAGCACTTAAATACACAGTGCAATCTCAGCAAGTTGAAGTATACCCAATTGCTGGCACTCGCCCACGTGGCAAATTTGCTAATGGGCAAATAAACCCAGACCTAGACAGCCGCATTGAACTTGAACTTAGAAACGATCAAAAAGAGCGCGCCGAGCATTTAATGCTTGTCGATTTAGCCCGTAACGACGTAGCACGTATTAGTGTTGCAGGTACTCGTTTTGCCAAAGAGCTATTAAAAGTAGACCGTTATTCACAGGTAATGCATTTAGTATCACGCGTTGTTGGCACACTAAAACCCGAGCTTGATGCACTGCATGCTTACCAAGCTTGTATGAACATGGGCACGCTTGTTGGTGCACCAAAGGTTCGTGCTGCTGAGCTTGTTCGTCAAACTGAAGGTAAGCGCCGTGGCAGCTATGGTGGCGCAGTAGGTTACTTAACCGGTGATGGCGCAATGGATAGCTGTATTGTTATTCGCTCAGCTTTTGTTAAAAATAACAAAGCGTATGTGCAAGCAGGTGCCGGTGTGGTGTTTGACTCAGATCCTATTTCAGAAGCAAACGAAACTCGCGCTAAAGCACAAGCGGTTATCACCGCCATAAAATCTACGTATAAGGCGGTATAAAATGAGTAAAGCGAATCCTATTAAAATCTATTTTTTAGATAACTTTGACTCATTTACATATAACCTTGTTGATGAGCTTACGATGCTTGGCTGCGAACTGGTTGTTTACAGAAACAACATTAGCGCTGAGGTTATCTTTAACAAAATGCGCCAAGAGCAAGGCCAAGTACTATTAGTACTTTCGCCGGGTCCTGGAACACCAAGCGATGCAGGCTGTTTAATGGAGCTTATTGAGCTCTCTAAAGGTCACTTCCCAATGCTAGGCATTTGTTTAGGCCAACAAGCATTAACACAAAGTTACGGTGGAGTAATCGGTCATGCTGGTGAAACCGTACATGGTAAGTCTTCAATTATTAATTTAGGCGAGCATCCTGTATTTGATGGTATGGGCAATACAATGCCTGTAGCACGTTACCATTCATTAATGGCAACAAAGGTGCCTGATAATATTGAGGTTATTGCCCAGTACGAAGATATCCCTATGGCTATTTATCATCATGGTGACAACGCATTGGGTTACCAGTTTCATCCAGAATCAATACTAACGCCAAACGGCGCAATGCTACTCCAGCAAAGTGTCGTTTACTTAACACGCGCTAAATAAAAGAGGACATTATGAGTACACAACCAGAACAACCCATAAATGTTCAACACGCGATTGAGCAACTAATTACTGGGCAATCATTGAGCTACGCAGACGCCAAAGCGCTTTTTGATGAAATAATGCAAGGTAATATGAGTGAAATTGAACTAACCGCCCTACTTATAAGCCTTAAAATTAAAGGCGAAGTAAGCGACGAGATTGCAGGCGCTGCAGCTTCAATGCGCGAAAACGCCGTTGCTTTTATTACCAGCAGTACGCAACTTGCCGATAGCTGTGGCACTGGTGGCGATGGTTCAAACACAATTAATATAAGTACAACGGCTGCAATNTGCTGCCGGTATTAACATGGTAAAACATGGTAATCGCAGTGTATCGAGTAATTCAGGCTCAGCCGATTTACTCAAAGCCCTGGGCATTAATATAGATATGAGCCCAGAGCAAGCAGCAAAATGTCTTGAGCAAACCAATTTTACCTTTTTGTTTGCACCGCACTATCACAGTGGCGTACGTCATGCGATGGGCGTACGAACATCGCTTAAAACACGCACTATTTTTAATATTTTAGGTCCGCTTGCTAACCCTGCAGCACCTGAAGTGCAATTGTTAGGTGTGTATAACGAAGCGTTGTGTATGCCAATGGCACAAACACTTAAAACCCTTGGCACAAAGCGCGCTATGATTGTTCACGGCTCGGGCACTGACGAAATAGCCCTACACGGCCCAACAACGGTAGTTGAGCTAAATAATGGCGAGATTACGCAGTACACACTAAACCCAAGCGACTTCGACCTTGCAAACTATTCACTTGAACAACTCGCTGGTGAAGGCCCACAATACAACGCAAATGCTAGCCTCGCCATCTTGCAAGGCAAAGGCACAGATGCACATAATGCTGCTATTGTGGTTAACGTAGCTGCCCTTCTATACCTAACAGGTAAAGCAGAAACGTTAAAAGAAGGGGCAAAACAAGTACAAACATTATTAAGTTCAGGGCAAGCCATGAACACACTAAGTGCAATTATTGAGGTAAGTAATGGCTAATGTATTAGACAAAATTGTTGCTGATAAAAAATTAGAACTAATTGAGCGTAAAGCCGCACGCCCGCTTGAAAGCTTTAAACAGCATGCAGTGCCTACAAGCCGTGATTTTTACAAAGCACTCGCAGCACCTGGCACACAGTTTATTTTAGAATGTAAAAAAGCATCTCCTTCAAAAGGCTTAATTAGAGAGCCATTTGATTTAACCGAAATCACCTCGGTTTATAAAAAATACGCTACCTGTATGAGTGTGTTAACTGATGCTAAATATTTTCAAGGCAGTTTTGACTACCTCGAATTTGTGCGCAGCCAAGTAGAACAACCGCTTATCTGTAAAGACTTTTTTATAGATGAGTATCAAGTGTACATGGCACGTATTTATGGCGGTGACGCTATATTATTAATGCTTTCAGTACTAGATGACGAAAGCTATAAAGCTCTGCATGCCGTTGCCGATTCACTTAATATGTCGGTATTAACCGAAGTAAGTAATGAAGAAGAAGTACACCGCGCACTTGCACTTGATGCACAAATTATTGGTATTAATAACCGCGACTTACGCGATTTAAGCACCAATTTAGCCACTACCGAAAAACTACGAAAGCTTATTCCGGCTGATAAAGTGGTTATTTCGGAGTCGGGGATTTACACCCATCAAGACGTAAAACGTTTAGCTCCTCTATGCGATGGCTTTTTAATTGGCAGCTCACTTATGAGTGAGCGTGATTTAGAGCAAGCATGCCGCCGTGTTATTTTAGGTGACAATAAAGTATGTGGTTTAACACGTACTAAAGATGCACAAGCTGCGTATCAAAACGGTGCTATTTACGGCGGTTTGATTTTTCATCCTAAATCGCCACGCTATGTCGATTTAGATTGTGCAATAGAGCTTAGTAAAAGTGCACCACTTAATTTTGTTGGTGTGTTTGTCGATGCTCCAATTGAGCAAGTTGCTCAATACGCAAGTGTGCTAAAATTGGCGGCAGTTCAATTACATGGTCAAGAAAGTGACGATTACATTGCTGACTTGCGTACACAGTTACCAACTAATTGCGAAATTTGGAAAGCCCAAGCAATAAAAGATGCATTGCCAACGCCTGTAAATGGGGTTGATCGACACCTTTACGATACACACAGCGACACTCAAGCTGGCGGTACTGGTAAAGCATTTGATTGGTCGGTGCTTAGCGGCGCAACCACACCATTTATGCTAGCTGGTGGCTTAAATCCAGATAATATTAAAGATGCGCTTTTTAAAGGTGCCCTAGGCCTTGATTTAAACTCAGGCGTTGAAGAATCTGCGGGTAAAAAGTGCCCTAACAAATTACATAATGCTTTTACAA
This sequence comes from Pseudoalteromonas sp. TAE79, assembly GCF_000498015.1. Classification (NCBI taxonomy): domain Bacteria; kingdom Pseudomonadati; phylum Pseudomonadota; class Gammaproteobacteria; order Alteromonadales; family Pseudoalteromonadaceae; genus Pseudoalteromonas; species Pseudoalteromonas sp. TAE79. The sequence continues at coordinate 23,890 of NZ_AUTL01000081.1, read as the reverse complement.
GCATCAGAAATTATTGAGGTTAAAATGCAAAATCCAGCTTATTTTGGCGAGTTTGGCGGTATGTTTGTACCTGAGTTACTTGTCCCTGCACTTAAGCAGTTAGAAAACGAATTTAACAAAGCACAAAAAGATCCTGAGTTTCAGGCAGAGCTAAGTAAATTATTAAACGAGTATGCGGGTCGTCCTACCCCACTTACTTTAACGCACAATTTAGTTAAAAACCCAAAAGTAAAACTGTACCTAAAGCGTGAAGACTTACTACACGGCGGCGCACATAAAACGAACCAAGTACTTGGTCAGGCGTTACTTACTAAGCGTATGGGTAAAAAACAAGTCATTGCTGAAACAGGTGCCGGTCAACACGGCGTTGCAACCGCGCTTGCATGTGCACTACTGGGTTTAAAATGTCGTATTTATATGGGAGCAAAAGACGTTGAGCGTCAGCAACCTAACGTATTTAGAATGAAGTTAATGGGCGCAGAGGTTATTCCGGTAACAGCGGGTTCTGGCACATTAAAAGATGCAGTAAATGAAGCGCTGCGTGACTGGTCAGCAAACTACCAAGACGCACATTACCTGCTAGGTACAGCTGCGGGTCCTCACCCATTCCCAACAATTGTTCGCGAGTATCAAAAAATTATTGGTGAAGAAGCAAAACAACAAGTACTTAAAGCAGAAGGTCGTTTACCTGACGCTGTTATTGCCTGTGTTGGTGGTGGTTCAAACGCGATTGGTATGTTTACCGACTTTATTGACGAGCCAGGCGTTAAATTAATTGGTGTTGAGCCTGCTGGTAAAGGTCTTGATACAAATGAGCACGGTGCAACAATTTGTAAAGGCACAAAAGGCATATTACACGGTACTTATACGTACATTATGCAAAATGATGATGGCCAAATTGAAGAGTCTTACTCTGTATCAGCGGGTCTTGATTACCCAGCTGTTGGTCCTCAGCATGCATTTTTACACGAAACTGGTCGCGCTCAATACGTGGGTATTACCGATACAGAAGCGCTTGATGCGTTTCAATCACTTGCTAAAAATGAAGGTATTATTCCGGCACTTGAATCAAGCCATGCGCTAGCTTATGCGCTTAAGTACGCAGAGGAGCTAACCGAGGAGAGTGTTATAGTGATTAATTTAAGTGGTCGTGGCGATAAAGATTTAGCACACGTTCACAATGTACTAACTGAAAGAGGTCAGCTATGAGCCAAGTAAAAACGGATCGTTACGGCAAAATGTTTGCAGCGCTTAACGAGCAAAAACAAGGTGCGTTTGTACCATTTGTAACGATTGGCGACCCAGGTAAAGAGCAAAGTATTGCGATTATTAAAAGTCTAATTGACGGCGGCGCTGATGCGCTTGAGCTTGGTATTCCGTTTTCTGACCCAATTGCAGATGGTCCAGTAATTCAAAAAGCTAATATTCGCGCCCTCGATGTTCACATTAACACACAAGATTGCTTTGATATTATTAAAGAAATACGTGAGTATAACGCCGATATTCCAATTGGCTTATTATTGTATTCAAACCTTGTGTTTAAACGTGGTATTGAAGCATTTTATAAAGATGCAAAAGCAGTAGGCGTAGACTCAATTTTAGTGGCTGATGTGCCTTTACATGAATCTAAAATGTTTAGAAAGTCAGCAATGGATAACGGTGTAGACCCAATTTTTATTGCAACACCAAATGCAGATGACGACACACTTCGCCAGTGTGCCTCTTACGGTCGTGGTTATACGTATTTACTATCGCGCGCAGGTGTTACCGGTACCGATACTAAAGCACAAATGCCTGCTGGTAATATTGTTACTAAATTAAAAGAATACCATGCAGCCCCTGCTCTTTTAGGGTTTGGTATTTCAACGCCAGATGATGTAAAAGCGGCTCTTAGTGCAGGAGCAGCCGGTGCTATTTCAGGTTCTGCCGTGGTTAAAATTATTGAAGCTAACCTTAATGATTTACCTGTAATGACCGCGCATCTAAAAGCTTTTGTAGCCGATATGAAAGCAGCTACATCGCTATAATCTAACTAGGGCGTGTTTATACGCATTAAAAAAAGGGCATTTAAAATGCCCTTTTTTGTTTTTTAAAATCAAACGCTGTATCAATAACCAAACGTTTTAAAAAAGAAAATTAGTGAGCTTGGTGTTTACCCTCTAAAATCTCTTCAATAAATTTAGCATTAAATGCTTCTAAATCAGCTGGGCTTCGGCTCGTTACTAAGCCTTTATCTACACATACTTCTTGGTCAACCCAATTGGCACCTGCATTAATTAAATCGCTTTTAATACTTGGAAAAGAGGTAATGGTACGGTCACGCAGTTTATTAATTTCAGCTAACAACCACGGAGCATGGCAAATTGCTGCAACGGGTTTATTTTTTTCTGCGCCAAAAAAGCCATCAATAAAGGCTTTAGCATCTTTATCTTGGCGTAAACTGTCTGGGTTAAATAAACCACCAGGTAGCATAAGCGCGTCGTAATCAGCGGGGTCTGCGTTTGTGACTAGTTTATCTACTGTTACTTTATCGCCCCACTTGTCTTCATCCCAGCCCGTAATTTGGCCTTCTTTAATTGATACTATTTCGATGTTTGCACCGGCATCAAGTAATGCGCTGCGTGGAGATAAAAGCTCACTTTGCTCAAACCCATCAGTGGCTAAAATTGCAATTTTTTTGCCTTGTAAACGCGTGCTTGTTTGTAATGTACTCATTGAGATCTCCTTATTTGATACCAACCTGCATAAATATTTGAGCAATTTAACGTCGTTCAATAGACCCCATATATCAGCAGACTGGTATTGTTTAAAAATATGTTCGAAACACACAGTTAAACAGCATAATGCATGCCGATAACAAGTAATTGAAAATAAAGGATTTAATGTAAGTGGGATTTATAATGCCATGTAAATCATTTAGAGATTATGAATAATCTACATAGGTGCGAATTTATTTCCAGCTCATATAATTTAAAGCCACCAAACGCGAGGTATAAAACCTCACCTACAACATATACCCGTAGGTGCGAATTTACTTCGCGCTCATGTAACTTATCTATCAATACGGGGTTTAAAACCTTAGATAAATTTAAAGCAGATCTTTTAACGCCTTAGCCGGTTTAAAAACCGCTTTATTAGCGCCTTCTATTTCAATTGCTGCGCCTGTTTGCGGGTTACGCCCAGCGCGCGCTGGGTAATAACTTAGTGCAAACGTACCAAAGCCATTAATTTGAACCTGATCGCCCTCAGAAAGCGATTTAGTAATTACTTTTTGCAAGCTTGAAAGCGCCGCTTGAGAATCTTTTTTTGTTAATTCACTTTTGTGTGCAATGGCAGCAACGAGTTCTGCTTTATTCATTTTAGGCTCCTAAATACACGCCAAATCAGTGTTGGTTAAGCGTGGGAATATGATGATATAAAAAATACCAAACCAAATTGGCAATAAAGCCACGCAGGCTAAGGGTTACAGGGCAACAAGTCAACCTTGTAGTTGCTAAGCTTTATGTGGTAAAAAGCCTTTGACTCTTTTTTGTATAATTTAGGTAGTATATGCACGCATTAATTGAATACATTCCACTCATACTGTTTTTTGCAGTTTTCAAGCTAGTCGATATTTACTGGGCTACCGGTTTATTAATGGCCACTACGCTCATTCAAGTTGTTTATAGCTACTTTAAACATGGAACTGTGCCTACTCGTCAGTGGATATTTTTTGGCATTGCTGCTGTGTTTGGTACGTTAACGCTGGTACTTCATGATGAGCAATACATAAAATGGAAAGCAACACTCATATACGCAGGTTTAAGCTTAACGTTACTTGTTAGCCGTTATGTACTTAAGAAAAATCTCGTTAAAAAAGCGCTTAGCTCAATCCTCGAAAATGCTAATGATACAAAGCAAGCTATTGTTGTTCCAGAGCCGTTATGGGATAAGCTTAATTTAATGTGGGTTGTAATTACTGCTGGCATCGCAGCACTAAACATTTATATTGCATATAATTTTTCGCTCGACTTTTGGGTTAACTTTAAAGTGTTTGGTTTAATGGGTATTACCTTTGTGAGTATTTTTGCCACTATTATTGCCTTGTACAAATACCTCCCTAGTGAAGAAGAACCAGCAAAGTAAGCCCCCTCGTCATAAAAATGTCGTCTTAGCTTGATAGCTTATTAAAAAAACAAGTTGAGACGACCTTGAACGCCAATCAATATCGCTGGTTTGAATTTACCCTCATTTTTGTGTTACTACCCTTGTTGGGTTTTGTATTACGCGAGTATTTAGCTAACTGGCTTATTCCTGCGCTTATTATTTTAATGAGCGTGTGTTGTATGTTGCTACTAGGCGATCCGCATTTTAAACGTTTTAGGCTTACAAGCCTTGGGCAATTTTCTGCTGTTAAAAAACGTGTGTTTAGCTTCTTTTTTTTAGGTGCACTGTTCTCAGGTATGTTTTACGGGATTATTCATCAGGGAAACTGGTTTACCCTTCCCCGCAACTCGTTTAATGATTGGCTTTTACTGTTGCTACTCTACCCAATACTGTCGGTTATTCCTCAAGAGTTAATATTCAGAACGTATTTTTTTCATCGTTATAAACGCATCATGCCCAAAAAAGCAGTGCGTATTGTAGTTAGTGCGAGTGTATTTGCGTTGGCGCATATTGTGTATGCAAATTGGATTGCAGTAGCCTTAGCATTTTTAGGTGGCTTACTGTTTGCTTATACCTATGCACAAAGCCGCTCAACCGTCGTGTGTGTTATTGAGCATAGTTTATGGGGGACATGGATGTTCACACTCGGTATTGGCAGCTACCTAGATTCAGGCACTATGAGTTAGTGCTGTTTTGTTATTAATTATGACAATAAAGAAAGCACAAAGCGCATAAGTATTTTGATGCTGTAAATTAATCACAATACTTATGCGATGGCTGTACGATAGTTATTAATGAGGAACTACTGAGGGACTCTTACAACCCCTTCCATTAATACCCGTGCACTTCGGCTCATACTCGCTTTGGTAACTAGCCAGTTGCCAGCATTATTTTTAGCCTCAGCACCTACTTTTAGCGTGCCCGACGGATGACCAAAGTTAACTTCACTCAATGCGCCGCCACCAGCGGCTATATTTACGAGTGTGCCTTCGATTGCTGCGGCCGTGCCAATAGCAACAGCAGCTGTGCCCATCATGGCATGGTGCAGTTTACCCATCGACATAGCGCGTACTAACAAGTTGATATTTGCAGCTTCAATAATTTTACCGCTAGATGCTGTGTAATCTAAAGGTGATGCAACAAACGCAACTTTAGGCGTATGTTGGCGAGCTTGCGCTTCACTAATGTTAGTGATTAAACCCATTTTAACAGCGCCATAAGCACGAATGGTTTCAAGCTTTTCAAGCGCTGCAACATCGTTATTTATATCGTCTTGCAGCTCTGTGCCGGTATAACCAATATCAGTGGCGTTAATAAATACAGTAGGAATACCTGCGTTTATCATTGTTGCTTTTAAAGTACCAACACCCGGTACTTTTAAGTCATCAACTACGTTACCGGTTGGAAATAACGCGCCATCGCCATCAGCGGGGTCTATAAATTCAAGTTTTACTTCAGCTGCTGCAAATGTAACGCCATCGAGCTCAAAGTCGCCGGTTTCTTGCACTTCGCCATTGGTCATAGGGACATGCACTAATATGCTTTTTTTAATATTAGCCTGCCACACACGCACGATAGCAACACCGTTATTAGGTAATCTGCTTTTATCGACCAAACCATTACTAATAGCAAAAGCACCCACTGCTGACGTTAAGTTGCCACAGTTACCGCTCCAATCCACAAACGGTTTATCTATCGCCACTTGACCAAACAAGTAATCCACATCGTGATCAGTTTGCTCACTTTTACTTAGGATTACAGTTTTACTAGTACTTGATGTAGCGCCGCCCATGCCATCCGTTTGCTTAGCATACGGATCAGGGCTGCCAATAACACGCAGTAATAAATTATCCCGCGTCTCGCCTGCTACTTGAGCAGGCTTTGGCAAGTCAGTTAAATTAAAAAACACACCTTTACTGGTGCCGCCACGCATATAGGTTGCAGGCACTTTAATTTGCGGTTTAAACATAATATTTGCCCTTATGCAAATTGCGTTGCTTCTAAAAAGTCTTGAGCAAAGCGTTGTAACACGCCACCAGCCGCGTAAATAGAAAGCTCTTCTTGGGTATCGATACGGCACTTCATAGGCACAGTGAGTACTTCACCGTCTTTACGGGTAATACTTAAATTAACGGTGGCACCTGGTTTTAAATCGCCCGTTACATCGTACGCTTCACTGCCATCCAGCTTGAACGTTTTACGCGTTGTGCCCGCTTTAAACTCAAGCGGTAAAACACCCATACCAATTAAGTTAGTACGATGAATACGCTCAAAACCTTCAGCTGCTATTACTTCAACGCCTGCAAGTCTTACGCCTTTTGCAGCCCAATCGCGCGACGAACCTTGCCCGTAATCGGCACCGGCTACGATAATAAGTGGTTGCTTACGCTCCATGTAAGTTTCGATTGCTTCCCACATACGTGTATTAGTGCCTTGTGGCTCTAATCGAGCGTAAGAACCTTGTTTGACCTCACCGTTTTCATCAAGCACCATTTCATTAAGTAGTTTTGGGTTTGCAAAGGTTGCACGCTGCGCTGTTAAATGATCGCCTCGATGCGTTGCGTACGAGTTGTAATCTTCTTCTGGCACATTCATTTTGGTCAGGTATTCGCCAGCAGCACTACTTGCCATAATTGCGTTTGATGGCGATAAATGATCGGTTGTAATGTTATCACCAAGTACTGCAAGCGCACGCATACCGGTCATTGTGCGCTCACCCGCAAGTGCACCTTCCCAATAAGGCGGGCGACGAATGTACGTACTTTCTGGGCGCCAGTCGTAAAGTGGATCGTTATCTTCACCGTAATCTACGGTTAAATTAAACATCGGCTCGTATACTTTTCTAAATTGCTCTGGCTTAACGCTTTGCTTAATTACTGCATCAATCTCTTCATCTGATGGCCATAAATCTTTAAGCGTAATATCGTTGCCTTGTTGATCTTGCCCTAGTATCCCTTTTTCAATATCAAAGCGAATAGTACCTGCAATAGCGTACGCAACAACTAAAGGAGGTGACGCTAAAAATGCTTGCTTAGCGTAAGGATGAATTCGTCCATCAAAGTTACGATTGCCCGAAAGTACGGCGGTAGTGTATAAATCGCGATCGATTACTTCTTTTTGAATCACAGGGTCAAGCGCACCGCTCATGCCGTTACAAGTTGTACACGCAAAACCAACAATGCCAAAGCCCAGTTGCTCGAGCTCTGTTAGTAGGTTTGCATCTTCAAGGTATGATTGCACTGCTTTTGAGCCCGGTGCTAATGAGGTTTTAACCCAAGGTTTACGCATTAAACCCTTAGCATTTGCGTTACGGGCAAGCAGTGCAGCGGCAATTACATTACGTGGGTTACTGGTATTAGTACAGCTAGTAATAGCAGCAATAATACATGCGCCGTCTGGCATTAAGCCTTCTTCATTTTCAACAACGCCCGAAATACCCTCTTTAGCTAAATCGCTTGTCGACACACGGCGGTGCGGATTAGATGGACCGGCAATATTGCGCCCTACGCTTGATAAATCAAACTTAAGTACACGCTCATATTTTGCGGTTTTTAAGCTATCGCTCCAAAGGCCTGCTGTTTTAGCGTAGTTTTCTACAAGGGCAATTTGTTCTTCTTCGCGACCTGTTAAACGCAAGTAATCTATGGTTTTATCATCAATATAAAACATGGCTGCGGTTGCGCCAAATTCAGGCGTCATGTTCGAAATGGTTGCTCTGTCGCCAAGAGTAAGCGCGTCGGCACCTTCACCGTAAAACTCTAAATAAGTAGAAACAACACGTTGCCCGCGCAAAAATTCAGTAATAGCTAGCACAATATCGGTTGCGGTAATACCCGGTTGGCGTTTGCCTGTAAGCTCAACACCTACAATATCGGGTAAGCGAATATAAGAAGCACGGCCAAGCATTACGCTTTCAGCTTCAAGCCCGCCTACGCCCACAGCAATAACGCCCAGCGCATCAACATGTGGCGTGTGGCTGTCGGTACCTACAAGTGTATCGGGGAATGCAATGCCATCTCGGTTTTGAATAACCGGCGACATTTTTTCAAGATTAATTTGATGCATAATGCCGTTACCCGGTGGAATAACGTCTATATTTTTAAACGCAGTTTTAGTCCAGTTGATAAAGTGAAAACGGTCATCATTTCGTCTGTCTTCAATCGCGCGGTTTTTTTCAAATGCGTCAGGATCAAAACCGGCATGCTCTACCGCTAGTGAATGGTCAACTATTAACTGTGTGGGTACCACAGGATTCACTTTTGCCGGGTCGCCGCCTTTTGCTGCAATTGCATCACGAAGCCCTGCCAAATCTACAAGCGCTGTTTGCCCTAAAATATCGTGGCACACCACGCGCGCCGGATACCACGGAAAATCCAAGTCTTGCTTTCGCTCAATTAGCTGATTAAGTGCATCGGTTAACATGGCAGGGTCGCATCGGCGTACTAAGTTTTCGGCAAATACACGTGATGAATAAGGTAGTGTTGCGTATGCACCTGGCTTAATTGCATCTACGGCTTCTTGCGTATCGTAGTAGTCGACATTTGAGCCCGGTAAAGGTTTACGGTATTGGGTATTATTAATTATGGTCATAATAAATTCGCTAATTGGTGACGGGGTTATCAAGAAAGCCTTATCTTTTTAGTATTTTTATATAAAGCTGAAAAAGGTGGCTATATAGCTCACCTTTATTTACTTACCAACTCTCATATGTGAGGTCATATTTAATCCGTTAAATTGCTCAAACACACTTAAGAGTTGATAACCTATTATCTTGATTCGATTGGTGTGTAACTGCGTGCATCAGGCCCTGTGTAATCGGCACTTGGGCGGATAATACGGTTGTTAGCGCGTTGCTCTTTTACATGTGCAGTCCAACCAGTAACGCGGCTCATTACAAATATTGGCGTAAATAACTTAGTGGGAATATCCATAAAGTGATAAGCAGATGCATGGAAAAAATCGGCGTTACAAAACAGTTTTTTCTCTCGCCACATAATCTCTTCACAACGAACTGACACAGGGTAAAGCACTGTATCGCCTACTTCATCAGCTAGTTTTTCAGACCATTTTTTAATAATTACATTACGTGGATCAGATTCGCGATAAATAGCATGACCAAAGCCCATTATTTTGTCTTTACGTTCAAGCATGCCCATTACTTCTTGCTCAGCATGCTCTGCACTTGTAAAACCTTGAATCATATCCATAGCCGCTTCGTTGGCGCCGCCATGTAATGGCCCACGTAACGTACCAATCGCACCTGTTACACAAGAGTGAATATCAGAAAGCGTTGATGCACACACTCGTCCCGTAAAGGTAGATGCGTTAAACTCGTGCTCTGCGTATAAAATTAGTGAAACGTTCATCACTTGTGCAAATAACTCGCTTGGTGCTTTGTCGTGTAACAGCGTTAAAAAATGCGCGCCAACAGAGTCGTCATCTGTTTGTGTTTCAATGCGTACGCCGTCGTGTGTAAAGCGGTACCAGTAACAAATAATACTTGGGAACACAGCAACCATACGGTCGATTGCATCATTGGCTTCGCTAAAATCATTTTCTATTTCAAGGTTACCCAACATTGAGCAGCCCGTGCGCATTACATCCATTGGATGCGCGTCTTTAGGAATATTTTCAAGCACGGTTTTAAGTGCATCCGGTAAGCTGCGTAAACTTTTAAGTTTAGCTTTATATTCTGCCAATTCGCTTGTGGTTGGTAATTCACCGCGTGAAAGTAAAAAAGACACTTCTTCAAACTGTGCTTTTTCGGCAAGTTCGCTAATATCGTAACCACAATACGTTAAACCAGAACCGCTTTGTCCAACAGTACACAATGCTGTTTGACCAGCCACTTGTCCGCGTAAACCCGCGCCGCCTAATGCTTTATCTACCATGATCTTCTCCTATCTTAAATTTGTGTGTGATATCTATTTTAATAATTATTATTTGTCAGATTTTGATGAAAAAAGGGTGTCGAGTGTGTTCTCGTACGTGTGGTAATCTAAAAAGTCGTAAAGCTCATAACGCGTTTGCATATTTTCGATTTGGCTTTGTTGCGAGCCTTCATTTAAAATTGCTGAATACACGTTTAATGCTGCTTTGTTCATGGCTCTAAATGCACTGAGTGGGTAAAGCACCATTTCAACACCTACATCGCTTAACTGCTCTTTAGTGTAAATAGGTGTTTGGCCAAACTCAGTAATGTTTGCCAAAATTGGAACGTTAATCGCTTTTGCAAATGCTTGGTAATCAGCAAGGTCGTGTACGGCTTCTGCAAAAATAGCGTCAGCACCGGCTTCAACACAGGCAGCTGCACGGTCTATCGCGGCGTTTAAACCTTCTTTTTGAAATGCATCGGTACGCGCCATAATATAAAAATCGCTATCGGTTTTTGCATCAACCGCCGCTTTAATGCGATCAACCATTTCACCTTGGCTTACAATTTCTTTATTAGGGCGATGACCACAGCGCTTTTGCGCTACTTGGTCTTCTATATGAAAACCCGCTGCCCCCGCTTTAGTCATTTCTTTTACTGTGCGTGCAATGTTAAACGCCCCACCCCAACCGGTATCGGCATCAACAAGTAGTGGTAAATCGCTAGCACCGGTAATACGGCGAATATCTTCAAGCACGTTATCAAGGCTCGTCATACCCAAATCAGGCATACCAAACGAGGCGTTTGCAACACCGGCACCTGAGAGGTAAATAGCTTGGTGACCCATTTTTTCAGCCATCATCGCTGTGTAGGCGTTAATAGTACCTACTACTTGTAACGGGCGGTTATTGGTAATAGCGTGTTTAAATTTTAATCCTGCTGACATTACTTTCTCCTCACTTTGAACGGTTGCTACGTGGAGTAACTTATAGTTTTAATCTGTAATTATGACTGTTTAACTGCTCTACTTAACTTTTAGCCGTTAATAAATCAAATTTGGTTTGAATATTTGCTTGCGATGCACTTATATGGCGCTTCATGAGCATTTCGGCCAGTTCGCCATCGTGGTTTTCAATCGCGTTAATAATAGCTAAATGCTCATCAAACGCTTTTGATACACGCGGCCCCACCATGCCCATTTGTACACGGTACATGCGTATTAATTGGTAGAGCTCATTACACAGTAAATGAATTAAATGCGCGTTTTTACTGCCTTGAATAATACGGTAATGAAAATCTAAATCGCCGGCTTCTTGATAATAAGATTCGCCCTCTTTAACACGTTGTGTTTGTAGGTGCTGATTAAGTAATTGCTTTAAGCCTTTTACTTCTTCGGGTTCCATATTGTCGGCAGCAAGTCTACATGCCAAGCCTTCAAGCGAACTACGAACTTGATAAACTTCAATCAAACGCTCAGCAGTAAGGGCAACTACTCGGCAACCTACGTTAGCTTTGCGCTCAACAAGGTAGCAACTTTCTAGGCGATTTAACGCCTCTCTAAGCGTTGCACGGCTTACACCATAACGTTTGGCAAGCTCAGGCTCTGATATTTTACTGCCTTGAACTATACTGCCTTCAACAATCTCACGGCGCATATCTACAAATACTTGATCTGATGCGGTAGTTATAGGCGTTTCGTTTAAAAATGTGTGTGTCATAAGTTATTTTTTAGATTGTCGACAATTAATGTGGTTACTATGGGCTTATTAAAAAATCATGTCAACCCTTAAACACATCACAATGGCTAAAAAACACGCTTATTGTCGACACTATTAACCTAAAGTCGCATAAAAATGGGTTTAAAATGGACTAAAATAGTGAGGTGTCGACAGCGTAATAAATCAGATGTTACGCTTTTTAGCGCTGAAAACACCTCGCATAAATGCTATTATCGCGCTTTATTTTTATAGTATGAGCTAACGCGTGAACGCCAACACTTTTATTCCTGAGCACTTTATTGATGACGTAAAAACCTATTTACCAGCGCATCTAAACTTAGATGACTTTTTAAATGCGTGTCGTAGGCCCCTCAGAAAATCTATCCGCGTTAATACATTAAAAATTAGCATTGAAGAATTTGTAGAACGTGCAACTGAAAAAAATTGGCTGCTAACCCCAATCCCATGGTGCAGTGAAGGCTTTTGGTTAGAGCGCCCAAGCGATGAAGAACAAAACCTGGCCCTAGGTAATACCGACTTGCATTTAAGCGGGGCTATGTACGTGCAAGAAGCAAGTTCAATGCTGCCCCCTATCGCATTAAAGCAAAGTATTAAACTCGCTAACTCGCAAAATAACACCGTGCTTGATATGGCATCAGCACCGGGTTCTAAAACATCACAACTTGCAGCATTTATGGATAACCAAGGCGTGCTTGTTGCAAATGAGCTATCGTCATCTCGCCTAAAGGTACTTAGCGCAACACTCAAACGTATGGGAGTTGGTAACTGTGCGCTCTCGCATTTTGATGGCGTTATATTTGGCAACTACATGTTTGAATGCTTTGATAGCATATTGCTAGACGCGCCATGCTCTGGCGAAGGTACTGTGCGTAAAGATGCCGACGCACTAAAAAATTGGTCAATAGAATCAAACATACAAATAGCCCAAGTACAAAAAGACTTAATTAAAAGCGCTTTTTATGCATTAAAACCAGGTGGCACATTAGTGTATTCAACCTGCACACTTACCCCGCTCGAAAACCAACAAGTGTGCGATTATTTACTCAGTGAGTTTGGCGACTACATAGCGCCTGAGTCACTAAGTGATTTATTTGAAGGTGCAAGTAAAGCAATAACAAGTGAAGGCTATTTGCATGTTTGGCCGCAAACATTCGATAGCGAAGGCTTTTTTATTGCAAAATTTAAAAAACACACAAGTTGCAACAATCCAAATCAAACAGTTAAAAAAGGCGCATTTCCGTTTAACGAGTTTGATAAAAAACAAAGTACCGCGTTTATGCAATCGCTTAAAAAGCACTTTGGGTTAACTAACCTACCTGGCAGCCTAATGCAACGCGACAAAGAGCTGTGGTTATTTCCTGAGGGGTTTGAAGCCATACAAAATAAAATTAAGTACGCACGTTTAGGTATTCAAATTGGCATTATTCATAAAAATGGCGTAAGACTAACGCACGAATTTGCTACTGTGTTTGGCAACGAGTGCAAAACGAATATTTACGCGTTAAATAACGAGCAAGCCAATGATTATTTTCAAGGTAAAGATATACGCTTAACTGAGGCAACTCAAACAATAGGTGAAGTAGTTTTAACGCTGTGTGGTTGCCCTATCGGGCTGGGTAAATGGCAAAAAAATAAGATCAAAAACTCACTACCACGCGATCTAGTGCAAAATACGCAGTTAATAAGCTGGGGTTAAACTAAAGTACAAATTACGCATAATTAATCTAATCCTTTGTTATCAAATGTAACTAGGTGGCAAAATTAGTTATGCTTTATTGAGTAGCTTTACTATAGTTTTAAGTACTTTCTTCTTCTCCCTAATGAACCAGAAAGTTTTTAGTTAACGCTAGACTCAATTTAGAGTCACTTTATAGCCCAGAGGTTTTTATAAGTCTCTGGGCAATTTTTTGCGCAGTATAATAACAATTTAGCTTTACCAAAAAACAAGTATTCATAAAGAAGTTATGAGACGCTGCGCTTTTAGAGAAGTGATAAATCAGTTAATTGAATAGATCACTTGGTCTCTGCTCATTTACTCCTCATTCACTTCTCTTTGTGCAATTGGTTTTTCAGATTTAACTTTAACGTGAACCCGCTTCACGATTATAAGTAAGCACAATTCTCTTGTAGAGATACAAGACGCACAGGCAAGCTCACTGACTTCGATGTGATAAATGATAGCTAATCATTTATCAATGAGAGATACAAGACGCACTGCTTACTGGCGTTTAAAAGCAACGCTTTTACATTTGAATGCATTAGTAAACAAGTGATTTAATCACCACAGAGAGCACCGAGAAAAAAAGGAGTAGTTATTTTAGAGCTAGTAACTGCTAGCAAATTTAACTTAGCTTTTCTCTGTGTAGCGCAAAGCGCCTCTGTGCTCTCAGTGGTGGGATCCATTTTTAAGTAATAAGAAACTGCGCTTTTACGTTTATGAGTAACTTATTACTTATGCTCTAAATCAAACTCAGTTAAATGGCCATCGCCGTGTATTAACTGGTAGCGGGCTAAATTTCCTTGCTCTAGTGTTATTAAACTAATAGCTGAGTCACTTACTAAGTATTTTTGCCCTTCACCTTTAGTTTGGTGTTTATCTACTTCCATATGCCAGCGTTTAGTAAAAAAGTTTAAGGGACTTTTTGGGCCGTATAAAATTGAGTCGAGCTTATCGAGTATGTTTATTAATTTACGCGGGAACTCGTTTTTAATACCACTGGCGGTAAGTTGCCAAATTCGATTAGGACGGTCGCCAAAACGCTTTTGTACCGAAAAGCAAAATGAGTAATGTACGTCTCCCGATAAAATAAGCGTTTCGTTAGGTGTGTCGGTTCGTCTAAATGTATCAAGTAGCTTTTTGGCTGAGCCTTCGTGCGCCATCCAGTTTTCTACGTCAACCATAAGAGGTTGCCCGCAAATATTAAACNTTGAATGGCTTCTATCGATTTAACACCAAATACAGGGGCTGGCGATAAAATAATAACCTGGTCGTGGCTTAATAGGCTTTCCTCAAGCTCTGTGAGGCGTTCCCAATCAAGTAGCCCTGAAGGCTCATTAAAGTTTTGCTCATTTCGCCAGCGGTGCGTGCGCGTATCTAGCACCACTACTTTGGGTATTGTAGTAAGTTCGTAATGCCAAAAGCTAAAATCGTTTAGTGGTTTATCAAATACTTTAAACTGCCATAAATTATTAGCAGTACGGCTTTGCTTAAAAGGTGTTAGCAACTCGCCTGTTTTATTTAGTGCATCGTTCCCCATTCCTTGGAATAGCCAATAACTAATTAAACCGTTATTAATGATTCGTTTACTACTTGGGTTTTCATTTATAGCTTGCTCCCACCCAGCGGTGAGGTTCCAATCATCGGTTACATCGTGATCGTCAAACATCATTAATGTAGATACATTGGCAAACAACCGCTCTACTTCACTCAAGCCTTTTGCATAATCAATCAATGCTATTTTTTCAGCGTTAAAAATAGTTTTGTTTTGCTCGCTTTGACCTAAATACGTTGTGTTTTGTATATCGACGCATTGCCAAGCAGCAGCACTAAAATTTAATAAATAAAGTGCTATATATTCTTCAAAGTGGATAAGGTGGTTATACGCTTTTACACTTGAAAAGTGAGGTTCGTCTTTTTTTAGCCAGTAACCAACACCTAACTTTGAGCGTTTTTGCCACGGCGTTTTTGGTAAGAACAAATGGCGATTATAAAGTTGCTCATTTATATCGTCGGGTAGCTCAATGGCAAGTGGTTGCTCTTTATAAATACCTAAGGCTTTAATTAACTGATGAACTGCTAATAACATGGGACCAGCTACGTCGTCGGCATAAACCTGATCACCACTGAGTAATAGCAATTGCGCGCCTTGATTATTATTATCACGCTGAGTATTTTGCCAATGGCTTGCAGACACTAAGNCTGTCTTTTGCTGGATGATGTGCATTACGGCACGAGCCATGCAAAATATCACTGAGTTTATTGGGAATTACAAATGCAGGCGTTGTTTGATTGCTATAGCACCACGGCGATAAATCGATTGCTGTATCGTCAATTATGAGTTCATAGCTTAATAAGCTATCTACAGGAAGTTTATTATCTACTGGCTTTATAATCACGAAATGCAGGTACAAATGTTCCCCTAAAGAAACAGTGTGTTGATCGCTATAACATTCGTAATTTATAAGTGTTATTTGGCAGTTTGCAGGCTTGGAGGTAGCAAACTGAATGCAGACTCCAGTTTGCTCTGCACGGCGCACCATTGGCCCCATTAGGAAAATAGGAAGGTTTGCCGTGTGAGTAATCATGTATTTAGCCTTTAGCTGCTAATTTAAATAAAGAATAAAAGTTCTCGGTAGTCGCTTTAGCAAGTTCATTAAAGCTAATGCCTTTAAGTTCGCTAATGTAATAAGCAACATCTTCTACGTACGCTGGCTGATTTGTTTGCCCACGATGCGGTACCGGCGCTAAATAAGGCGAGTCGGTTTCTATTAATAATCTATCTAGCGGTATTTGTTTTACTACTTCTTTTAATTCAATAGCATTTTTAAAGGTAACAATACCCGATATAGAAATATAAAAGCCCATGTCTATGGCTTTTTTTGCCATATCCCAGTCTTCAGTAAAGCAATGTAGTACACCACCGCAGTTTTCGGCTTTGTGCTCACGCATTAAGTTAATCGTGTCGGCGCGGGCATCACGAGTATGAATAATTAACGGCTTTTGTAATTCGTTAGCCACTTCAATATGCCCAACAAAGCTTGCTTGCTGCACTGCATGAGTATCTTTTGAATAGTAGTAATCAAGACCCGTTTCGCCAATGGCAACAACTTTTTCGTGTGAGGCTAAGTCGGTTAGTTGCTGTTTATTAAGGGCGTCTTTTTGATCAAGTGGATGTACACCGCATGAGGCTGATACATCGTCGTAATGCTTAATTTTATCAAGCATGCTTGGAAACTGATCAAGCGTTACACTTACACATAAAAAATGCTCTATTTGCTTTGCACGCGCTTTATCAAGAACTTGGTCAAGGTTTAAGTCTAATTTATCAAAATCAAGACGGTCTAAATGGCAATGAGAATCTACAATCACTATAAGGCCTGTATTATGTTCAGGGTTTAAATTTGTCCTTTTAATTTATTATGTTAGCAATTAAAAGAACCCAATATAGGGCGCGTTAATCTCAATGAAAAACCGACCCTATAACTACATGGTATATGTTTGATCGCCTGAGTTTAACATAGTCCCAAGGAGCTTTTCGATTTTAGCGTTTAGGTTTGTTTTATCGTCTAAAAAGCTAATACCAATACCTGGAGGGTTAGAGCTTTGTGCTCCTTGTGGCGTGATCCACGACACTTTACCTGTTACTACATCATCTTCTAAGGCATCGGGCAAGGTAACTCTAAGCGCTAATGAATGCCCTGCTTCGTAACGCATATTAGTACGTACAAATAAGCCACCTTTTTTTAAGTAAGGCATATAGCAACGGTATAACTCGTCTAAATCGTCTATGTCTACTAGTAATTCTTGCATGATTAATCCTTTTAAGAATTTCGCAATGTGTTTGCTAATCGTGATACAGCAAGCGGTAAATTAAGGCCAAGTACTTGTGTGTTATTTTGTAAAAACTCGCCTAATGCATTTTGCGCACTTTGATAAGCGTCAAAACTCATACCTTGCAGTAATTGCTGCTTTAGTTGCACGCTTAAAAACAAAGTAAATATACGAACAAGCTCAGGCTGTTTATTTATTATATCGACTAACGCTTTGAAATTATGGCTTTGTTTAAACTCAGTTGCAAACTTATAAAGTGTATCAATATTTTTTAGTTGGTCTTGCTGTTGCCAATGCTTTACTTGCAGCGGTTGGTTATAAAAAAGTGCTAACCAACTAAAGTTAGGAATATCTAATGTTTCTAACCATTGCTGGGCAAGTGCTGTATTTGTTATTTTTACGTCACTTTTAGCACATCGACTTAAAATAGTTGCAGGGAGCTGTTCTGGTTGGCTTGTAGTTAATATTAAAAAGCGGCTATTAGTTGGCTCTTCAAGTGTTTTTAATAATGCGTTAGCTGCTGCTGTGGTCATTTTTTCGCAATTTTCGATTATTGCTACTTTATTGCCATTTTGCGCTGCAGAGTGATTCATAAAATCACTAATGCCACGTATATCGTCTACACCAATACTTTGCCCATCAACTTGCGTTAAGCGCTTGTCGGGATGAGTACCAGCAAGAGTAAGTAAGCAGCTTTTACATTGTCCGCAAGGTGTTAGCATACTGTTTTGCGCAGCTACCTGCTTAGCTATATTTTGGCATAACAAAGCATTGCCAAGCTCATCACTTAACTCAAATTTACCTACGCCAACAAGCCCACAAAATAATTGCGCATGATGAAAACGCTCTGCACGATAACTTTGCGCTAAACGTGCTTGAGTATCATGTAGCCACGGCAATGGCATATTATTTTAGGCCTTCAAAAAATGAATGCAGTACATTGGTTATATCGCGATGTACTTTATCAATACTTTGGTTTGCATCAACCGTTTTAATGGTGTTGTCGTCGTTAGCAAGTTCAACATAACGCATACGTGTACGCTGAAAAAACTCAATGGCTTCTTGTTCAATTCGGTCTAGCTCGCCACGTCCTTTTGCACGTTCAAGGCCTATCACTGGGTCAATATCAAGGTAAATAGTTAAATCAGGCTTTAAGCCCTTTAATACCATTGAAGAAAGCGAAGCTAATGTATTTGAGCTAATACCACGCCCGCCACCTTGATACGCCTGAGACGATAAATCATGACGATCGGCAAGTACCCATTGGCCTTTATCAAGCGCTGGGGTAATAACATTGTGCATTAGCTGCGAGCGAGCTGCGTACATAATAAGCAACTCGGTTTCAAAGGCAATTTCTTCTTCGTGCTCTGCTTTTACAAGCGTACGAAGCGATTCAGCCAGTGGCGTGCCGCCAGGTTCGCGGACATTAATGAAGTCTATTTTTTGTTTGTTTAAAAAGTCTTGGCATAACGAAATAGCGGTTGATTTACCTGCGCCTTCTAGCCCTTCTATTACTATAAATTTTGATTTCATAAAAACTTAATTCTTTTTATTTAATATATACGTTTTAACTGCCGCGTTATGCTGCTTTAACGTGGTTGAAAATTGGTGGCTACCATCGCCTTTTGATACAAAGTAAACGTATTCACTTTGCGGCGGATTAACTGCAGCTAAAATAGCGGCTTTAGATGGCATAGCAATCGGTGTTGGCGGTAAGCCATTAATACGATACGTATTGTAAGGCGTATAATCGCGTAAATCTTTGTATTTAATATCGCCATCAAAATCGGCGCCTAATCCGTATATTACGGTTGGATCGGTCTGTAGGCGCATATTGGTGTTTAATCGATTAACAAATGCTGATGCGATTAACGGACGCTCGCTGGCAAGGCCTGTTTCTTTTTCAATGATTGAAGCCATTATAAGTGCTTCGTATGCTGTTTTGTAGGGCAAATTAACAGCTCGCTGCTGCCAAGCGTAGTCTAACGTTTGCTGCATTTTTTGCGCTGCACGTTTTAATAAACTGCTCGCAGTATCGTTATTATGGTAATGGTAAGTGTCGGGGAATAACCAGCCCTCTAGGTGCGTATTATTACCCAGTATTTGTGTACTTAGTTCATCAGTTTTTAAATCGTTTTGTAACTTATCGTCTTTATTAATAGCACTTAGTACTTCACGTAAGTTTTGCCCTTCAATTATTGTAAAACTAAAATTGATTTGCTGGCCTTGGTTAATTTTTTTTACGTTATTAATAACGCTATCGGCCGTTAGCTCGTAAAGCCCCGCTTTTAAGTCGGTAAGTGTGGGATCTAATTTTGCAATGACTTGATAACGCCAGCAGCCTTCCACCCAGTTATTAGCTTGCCACTGCTGACATAACTTATTAAAGCCAGTGCCATGCTTAACTTCAAATTGTGTGTTTTGCGCTACCTTTAACGGGCTATTTATTGTTGCTTGTAATTGCTGGTAACCAATAGCAGTGGTTATAACAGCTAAAAAAAGTACCGATAAAATAACTTTTAACACTCAGCCTCCTTGGCTAATAATTTAGTTAATAATGCGTGGCTGTCATCTGTATTAAATACCTGTTGCTCAATACTTTTAACAGGTACTGCTCCCATTAAGCTATTACACACAAATACGGCGTCTGCTTGGGTTAAATCTTCTACTTTCACGCGTTTAAATTCAACAGGCAATTTATCACATAACGATTGTAGATAAACGCCCTTTATTCCGCACTCATCAAGCAATGGCGTAAACACACACTTATTTTTAATCGCAAAAATATTAGCTGCTGAAGCTTCAATTACATTGTTATTGTAATCAAGCACTAACACATCATCGCAGTTTTGCGTTTGCATCGCTTTTTTAATTAGCACTTGTTCAAGTCGATTTAATGTTTTAAGGCCCGCTAAATAAGGCTGTGCCGCTAATTTAATCGGGCTTATTTCGAGAGTTACACCCTTTTTAGTAAGCGCTTCGTAATTACTAGGGTAGTCCAACACGCTCAATAAAATAGTAACATTACACTCACTTGGCAGCCCATAACCACGCCCGCCTTCGCCTCGCGTTACAAGTATTTTAAGCACGTTTAGTGGTGCAGCGTTTATATGCAAAGCAATTCGATTTTCAAGGCTATTAAAGTCTAACTCAGGAAAACCCAAGCGCTGTGCGCATTCAATCAAACGCGCTTTATGATGAGCCCAATACTGTACTTGCCCATCAACAACCTTAGCGGTTGTAAAAAAGCCATCACCGTAATTTAAGCCCCTGTCACGCGTGCTTAAAGTGCTGTTTTGATCTACTGCTATTATTGTTTGCATTTTGTTTGGCATATAAAAAAAGCCCAGTTAAACAACTGAGCTCTTATAATTTGATTCGTTGTTAAAAAAGATTATACCTTTTTAAATAGCAACGAGCCATTAGTACCACCAAAACCGAACGAGTTACACAGTGCAAAGTCTAACTTTGCATCACGTGCAGTGTGAGCAATATAATCTAAGTCACACCCTTCGTCTGGGTTATCAAGGTTGATAGTTGGCGACACTTTTTGATCTGTCAGTGATAAAATCGAAATAATCGATTCAACTGAACCTGCAGCACCTAACAAGTGACCCATCATCGATTTAGACGAGCCTACCATTACATCTTTAGCTGCATTACCAAAAATAGACTTAACAGCGGCAGTTTCTGCTTTATCGCCTGCATTTGTAGATGTTCCGTGTGCGTTAATGTAACCAATTTGCTCAGCGTTTACTTGCGCATCGTTTAGTGCGTTTTGCATTGCAAGTGCAGCGCCCGCACCATCTTCTGGTGGTGATGTCATGTGGTACGCATCGCCGCTCATACCAAAGCCTACTAGCTCAGCATAAATTTTAGCGCCACGTGCTTTAGCATGTTCGTACTCTTCAACTACAACAACACCAGCGCCGTCAGAAAGCACAAAGCCATCGCGGTCTTTATCCCAAGGGCGAGAAGCCGCTTGTGGATCGTCATTGCGGGTTGAAAGTGCACGCGCAGCATTAAAGCCACCCATACCAATTGGGGTACACGCTTTTTCTGCACCGCCAGCAACCATTGCATCTGCATCACCGTAGGCAATCATGCGCGCGGCATGGCCAATATTATGCAAGCCAGTAGTACAGGCAGTTACAATTGAAATATTTGGACCACGAAGTCCATGCATCATTGATAAATGACCTGAGATCATATTAATAATGGTAGACGGCACATAAAATGGCGATAACTTGCGCGGACCACTATTTAATAGCTTAATGTGGTTTTCTTCAATTAACGTAAGCCCACCAATACCTGAACCTACAGCTACACCAATGCGTGCTGCGTTTTGCTCAGTGATTTCAAGGCCTGAATCTTTAAAGGCTTGAACACCCGCTGCAATGCCGTACTGAATAAACAAGTCCATTTTTTTAGTATCTTTCGCTGACATGTATGCAGTTGCATCAAAATCATTTATTAAACCAGCGAATTTAGTACCAAATTTTGATGTATCAAAGTGCGTTATTGTTTGAATGCCACTTTTACCATCTAATAAGCCTTGCCAGGTTGATTGAACATCATTACCTAGCGGCGTCAACATTCCTAAGCCAGTTACGACGACTCGACGTTTAGCCACGGTTTGCCTCCAATAAGGGATATTTTACAAGGGGATGATCATACCCAAGCTACCTCAAAGTGCTAGTCCCAAAATAGATTAAAAACGCATAACACAATCAAAATTAATTTTTAGCTTAAATTGAGCATAGAGATTTAAGTTTTGAATCACGAACTTTGAGGTGGTTTGGATATAAAAAATTAAAGGCAGCGGATGCTGCCTTTAACGTGCGATTAATTACTCAGCGTGTGCTGTAACGTAATCGATAGCAGTTTGTACTGTAGTGATCTTCTCAGCTTCTTCATCTGGGATCTCAGTATCAAACTCTTCTTCAAGAGCCATTACTAGTTCAACAGTATCAAGAGAATCTGCACCTAGGTCATCTACGAAAGAAGATTCATTTTTAACTTCTTCTTCTTTAACACCTAGTTGTTCAATGATAATTTTCTTTACGCGTTCTTGGATATCGCTCATTCTTCTTTCCTTTATTAAAAACGCCAATGCGTTATTTTCAGATTGCGGCGTAGTTTACGCCGCATAATTCTCTGATTCAATGATTTGACCATAAATAATTGTCTGGTCAAACCTCTGAGTGTGTGTTTTGTCTTTTATCGCTTATTTTCGCAGCGATTTCAAGTATGTTTAAAGCAAGTTCACAAATAATTCAATGTTTTTGAGGTAACTTACTTAACTTTATCAAGTAGCAATCTAGGTACAATGGCGATTAAACCATGTACATCGCGCCATTTACATGCAAAGTTTCGCCTGATACATACGCAGCCGCGTCAGATGCTAAATAACATACTGCAGCAGCAATTTCGTCTGGTTGACCTAAACGCCCTGCTGGAACATTTGCAAGTGTTGCTGCTTTTTGCTCATCAGTTAAATTATCAGTCATGTCTGTTTGAATAAAACCAGGTGCGATTACGTTAACTGTAATACCACGTGATGCAACTTCGCGCGCAAGTGACTTAGAAAAACCAATTACACCCGCTTTAGCCGCTGCATAATTAGCTTGCCCTGCATTACCCATAGTACCCACTACTGAGCCAATGTTAATAATACGGCCTTTCTTTTTCTTCATCATTGGACGAAGTACCGCTTTAGATAAACGGAAAACTGAGCTTAAATTAGTGTCGATAATATCGTCCCACTCAGTTTCTTTCATACGCATTAATAAGTTATCGCGTGTAATACCTGCGTTATTTACAAGTACGTCAATATCGCCTAAATCAGCTTTTATTGCAGCAAGTGTTGCTTCAATAGATGCAGGATCGGTTACGTTTAATGCATAACCTTTACCATTGTCACCTAGGTATTCACTGATTTTAGCAGCGCCTGACTCACTTGTCGCAGTACCTGCAACTTTTGCACCTTGTGCAACTAATGTTGTTGCAATTGCTTTACCAATACCACGGCTGGCGCCAGTAATTAGGACAATTTTGCCCTCTAATGAAAATAAATTAGACATTTTATATACTCTTATTTAGCTGCATCAATTGAAGCGGCGTCGTTTACTGAGCCACAGATCATTGCTTTATCAATTCGTTTAGCAAGTCCTGTTAATACTTTACCAGGACCAAATTCGTAGCTTTGTGTTACATCTTGCGCAACCAGGGCTTGTACTGTTTCTGTCCAGCGAACTGGGCTGTAAAGCTGGCGCACTAATGCATCTTTAATTGCATCAGCTGACGTTTCAGCTTTTACATCAACATTATTAATTACATCACATTTAGGTGTATTAAATGTTAAAGCGGCTAAATCTGCTGCAAGCTTTTCAGCTGCTGGCTTCATTAACTCACAATGTGAAGGTACGCTAACCGAAAGTGGTAATGCACGTTTAGCACCGGCATCTTTACATGCTTGCGATGCTCTATCTACTGCCGCTTTATGCCCTGCAATAACAACTTGACCAGGAGAGTTGTAGTTAACTGGCGATACAACCTCACCTTGCGCTGAGGCAGCACAAG